>NZ_BAAHCA010000087.1:9151-10494 GCF_054776295.1 Streptomyces sparsus | reverse complement strand
CGAAGCGCCTGCCGCATGCCGCGGTCGCGTTGCAGCGAGGCACGCGCGGTGACACCCGCCCGCAACCGCCGACAGCCGTGCACGGCGTCTGCCGGCCGCTCCTCGCCCGCGGCGTGGACGTGCGTCGCGAGCCCGTACATCAACTGCGGCTGCTGCTGCCAGCCGTGGGTGCGCAGCAGGATCTGCCGGGACTCGGCGAACCGGAACAGCCTCAGCAGGAAGTGACAACCCGTTCCGTCCATGGACGGAACGTCCTCGGCGTCCACGACGAGGGTGGTGAGAAGCGGGGAGAGTTCGTCGAGCAGGTTGTCCAGAGCTTCCCCGGCATGGCGGTCGACGGGCCCGTGCAGGGAGACGAGCGCGGCGTCGCCGAGAAAAACGGCGCGGACGGTGAACCGTTGCGTGTGCATGCGGGTGCCCCCAGCGGGTGGTGGCAGCCCTCGATGGTCAAGACACCACCGGGTACCCGACCGAAAGGCAAGGCATGGTCGGCATGTGCGGGGAGGTCCGGAGCGTGCGCCGGCGGGCGGGAGCCCGCATCTTGAAGCGCCGTCCGGAACTCGCACAGCAGGAGCCAGACTGGTCTGTTCTCCTCCACCCTGTCACACACCGGACGCCGACGACAGCGCTGGCACGTCGGGGCGGGGTGCGCGCGGCGCCGTCGGCCGGACCAGGCCGACCCGACACGGCGATCGCGGCGGACGGGTACGGCGGGCGGGCGCGGTCAGGCCTGGTACTCGGTGAGGTCGATGGCGTGGACGGTCAGGCCGTAGCCGTACTCGGGATGGACCGCGGTGCTCTCCGGAGTCAGGCCGAGCTTGGCCAGCACGTTCTCGGAGGCTTCGTCGCCGGTCCGGACGATGCCGACGACCCGTTCCAGGCCGCGGTCCTGGAGCGCGAACTCCAGCGTGGCGTGAGCGGCTTCGGACGCGTAGCCCTGGCCGCGGAACTGGGTGCCCAGCCGCCAGCGGAGAGCCACCTCCGAGGCCGCCTGGGGCAGGAAGACCGGCACGGACAGGCCCACGAAACCGGCGAGCTCCCCGGAGGCGAGCAGTTCGACGGCGAAGAGGCCGAAGCCCTCCTCGTCCCACTCCTCCTCCCACCGTTCGATCGCCTCGGCGGTGTCGTCCGCGCCCCGGACCGAGCCGTCGCCGGTCCATCGCATGACCTGCGGGTCCGCGTTGATGTCCGCCATGGGGACGAGGTCGTCGTCCTGCCACCGGCGGAGGATGAGTCGGGGGGTGCGGATCTCGGTCATGGCGCCATTGTGCCCAACGTCCGGAGGCGGGAGGACAGCGGAAGGGCCGCCGGACGGATGTGCTCCGTCCGGCGGCACTGGGGGG
>NZ_BAAHCA010000087.1:0-9141 GCF_054776295.1 Streptomyces sparsus | reverse complement strand
TACCGCTGCCGGCGTCGTCGGCAGCGGTACGACAGGACCGCCCACCCACTGCGCCGGAGGTGTGGCTACGGCGCTTTCGGCGGGACCCGCAGGGCGCTGAAGTCCAGCGCCTCGGTGATCTCTCGCTGGGTCTGCTCGGCGACCTCTCGGGTTTCGGTGAGCACGTCGCCGTGCTCGGCCACAAGACTGTGGTAGATCGGCGCGTCTGCTCTTTCCGCGGAGCTCACGTGGAGGACGTCCCTTCGAAGACGATCGGCGTTCGACCTCCGGCTGTGCAGTCGGAGACGGTGGACGAGTGTACGGGGCAGCGGTCAGGCGGTCAGCAGCGAGTCGTCTTCCGGACGCGCGCCCGGCAGCTGGTGCCTCGCCGCGATGAGTGCCGCGTCCACGTCGGCCGTGCCGGTCGCGACGCACAACGTGTAGGCGATGTCGTCCATGCGCTGGCGCACCTCCGCACCCCCTTCTTCGGCGTGCAGGAACAGCAGTGCCTCGTACTGGTCGACAAGGTTGCGCAGCACCGCTGGGTGGGCCATCAGCATGAGGTGTCTCCCCTCCAGGACGTGGGCGGCCCCTGTGGCCACCGGCTTCAGCGGCCTGCTACCCGACCCCCGCACACCCATGCAGCATGAATCAAAACCACTCACCGCGTGGTGACCGGTGCCAACGACTCCGACCGCTGGGAGGCTCTGCGGCCCGCAGCGGCTCCGCAGTCGCCGCTCAGCCGCCCACGCCACCGGACGCCGGCACCCGTCCTCCAGGGCCGGCCGCCCGGCGGAGGGATGCCCCGCCACCGGATGGGCACCCGGGGGGCGCCCGCCTCCCCGCCGGGCCGAACGTGCGAGCGCGCCGCCGAACCGCCGGGGCCGGGCGGGTGGCACAGCGACACGCAGGACCGGTCGCTCGGGGATCGACGGAACGGAGCGGATCGATGAGAGTGTCGCGGCCCTACGAGGAGATGCTGAACAGGTTGCTCGACGCGAGTCACACCATGTCGATGGAGAGCCTGCCCGGCGCCGTGGCCGAGCACGCCGCCGCCGCGGGCATGCACCAGGTGTCGATCCATCTCACCGACCTCCGGCAGGAGGTCCTGCGGCAGCTGACCGGCCGGGGCGAGGACGCCGGGCAGGGCGGTGAGGAGACGACCGCGCTGCGAGTCGAGGGCACCCTGCCCGGGCGGGCCTTCCAGAGCACGCGCGTGCTCACCGGGGCGGGTCCGGACGGCCTGACCCGGTGGTGGGTGCCGCTGCTCAACGGCACCGAGCGGCTGGGCGTGCTGCGGCTGGACACCGACCCGGACGGTGGCCCCGAGGAGTCGCAGGTGCTCCGCCTGGCCTCCCTGGTGGGTCTGCTGATCGTCGACAAGCGCTCGCACAGCGACTCCTACGCCCGGCTGGTCCGCACCCAGCCCATGACGGTGGCGGCGGAGATGCAGTGGAACCTGATGCCGCCGCAGACGTTCTCCAACGGCAGGGTGACCGTGTCGGCGGTACTGGAGCCGGCCTACGAGGTCGGCGGTGACGCGTTCGACTACGCCCTGGCCGGCGACACGGTGCACCTGGCCGTGTTCGACGCGATGGGCCACGACACCTCCGCCGGGCTGACCGCGAACCTGGCCGTCGCCGCCTGCCGCAACCACCGCCGGCAGGGCGCCACCCTCGTCGACACCGGTCACGGCATCGAACGCACCCTGCTGGCGCAGAGCGACGAGACCCGCTACGTCACCGCGATCCTGGCGGCGCTGGACACCCGCACCGGTGTGCTGTCGTGGACCAACCACGGCCACCACCCACCGGTCGTCATCCGCGGCGGGCGGTGGACCACCACCGCCTACTGCCCGCCCAGCCACCCGCTCGGCTCCGACCTGGGCCTCGACGCGACCCTGTGCGAGGAGCACCTGCAACCCGGGGACCGGGTGGTGCTGTACACCGACGGCATCACCGAGGCGCGGGGCAGACAGGGCGAGGAGTTCGGTCTCGACAACTTCGTCAACTTCCTCATTCGCCACCATGCCGACGGGCTGTCCGTCCCCGAGACGCTGCGCCGGCTCGTCCGGGGCATTCTCGAGCACCACCTCGAACGCCTCGACGACGACGCCACCGTGCTGATCCTCCAGTGGCACGGCCCCGCCGCCCGCGCCCCGCACCCCCTGACCGGCTGACGCGCCGCCCGGCACGGCGGAGGGACCGCTCGGCCGGGGAAGTGGTTGACCGCTGCATGAAGGAGCGCCGTCCGGGCACCCAGGCATCGGGCCACTTCGTTGCATGTGCGGCGATATGCAAGGAGACGTCCGCGCAGAGATGACCATCGCCGCCCCGGCAGAAAGGTGCCACCATGACGCGCTCCCCCGCCCCCTACGACGACTTCACCCTGCTGCCGCTGGCCGGCAAGTGGCGCACCGGCAACAGCGGCAAGCCCCGCGAGGACCTCGACCCCTGGACGGGCGAGGTCATCGTCGAGATCCCGCAGGCCGACATGTCGGACGCCGAGGAGGCCATGGACGCGGCGCGCTCCGCCCAGCGCGAGTGGGCCGCCCGGCTGCCGAGGGAACGCGCCGCGGTGATGTCGGCGGCCGTCGACGTGCTGCGGCTCCGCAAGGACGAGATCACCGGCTGGCTGGTGCGTGAGGGCGGCAGCACGCTGGCGAAGGCCGAAGCGGAGTGGGCGGCGACCGTCGCCGACTTCACCGAGGCGGCGTCCCTGCCGCACCGCGCGTCCGGCCGCATCCTGCCGGCAGACGTGCCGGGCAAGGAGAGCCGCGTCTACCGGCAGCCGCTGGGCGTCGCCCTGGTGATCAGCCCCTGGAACTGGCCGCTGCACCTGTCGTGCCGCTCGGTGGCACCCGCACTGGCCCTCGGCAACGCGGTGGTGCTCAAGCCGGCCGGGGACACCCCGGTCACCGGCGGGCTGCTCATCGCGAAGGTGCTGGAGGAAGCCGGCCTGCCCATGGAGTTGCTCAGCGTGCTGGTGGCGCCGGGCGGTGAGGTGGGCGACGCCCTCGTCGAGCACCGCGTACCGCGCCTGGTGTCGTTCACCGGCTCCACACCGGTGGGGCAGGGCATCAGCCGCAAGGCGGGCATCAAGAAGCTGGCGCTGGAACTTGGCGGCAACGCCCCACTGGTCGTACTCGACGACGCCGACCTGGCGCAGGCCGTCGACGCCGCCGTCTTCGGCTCCTTCTTCCACCAGGGCCAGATCTGCATCCGCACCAACCGCGTCATCGTGGACGACTCGCTGCACGACGCCTTCGTGGAGCGGTTCACCGCCCGGGTCGGGGAACTGTCCGCGGGTGACCCCTCGGACCCGGAGACGGACATCGGTCCGCTCATCAACCGCAAGCAGTTGGACGGCATCACCGACCTCGTGCAGCGGTCGGTGGACGGCGGCGCGGAGCTGCTGACCGGCGGTGACGCCCGCGGCCCGGCGGGTCTGGTGCTGCCGCCGCACGTGCTGCTGGGCACCGGAGACAGCCCGACGGCGGCCGAGGAGGTCTTCGGGCCGGTCGCCACCGTGCTGCGCGCCACCGACGAGGAGCACGCGCTGGCCCTCGCCAACGACACCGAGTACGGGCTGTCCAGCGCGGTCTTCACCGGTGACGCCGAGCGCGGCGTCCGGTTCGCGCTGCGGGTCGAGGCCGGTATGACGCACGTCAACGACCAGACGGTCAACGACCAGGCCAACACGGCCTTCGGCGGCGAGAAGGACTCCGGCCTCGGCCGGTTCGGCGGGGACTGGGCGCTGGACGAGTTCACCACCGACCACTGGGTCAGTGTCCAGCACTCGCCCCGGCAGTACGCCTTCTGACCCTTCCCGCCGGGCTGGCATCGCCGGGCAGGGCCGACCGCCCGGCGGTGCCGGCCCGTCCGGCGCCCCGTCCGCATCCGCGGGGCAGGGCCGGGCGAAGTGCCGGTGTTCCCCGCACCGCGCCGGGTGCACGCCCGGCCCGTACCGTCCTTCCGAGGGAGAGCCATGACCACAGCGACCTCCACCCAGGGCCGAGCACGGCGCGGCGGCGGGTGGCTCTCCCTGGTGGTGCTGGTCGGCACCTGCTATCTGGTCGCCGCCCTCGGCGCGGTGGCGAGCTCTGATGCCGGAGAGGTGTACGCCGGACTGGACCGCCCGCCCTGGGCGCCTCCGTCCTGGCTGTTCGGCCCGGTGTGGACGGTGCTCTACGGGCTGATCGGTGTCTCCGCGTGGCTGGTGTGGCGTCGCCACGGCGGGGCGGCGAAAGCGGCGATGGTGTGGTGGGGCGCGCAGCTGCTGCTCAACCTGGCGTGGACGCCGCTGTTCTTCGGCGCCGGCCGGTACGGGCTGGCCTTCGCCGACATCCTGGCGCTGCTGGCGGCCGCCACCGTGACGGCGGTGCTGTTCGCCCGGCTGCACCGGGCCGCCGCACTCCTGCTGGTGCCGTACCTGCTGTGGGTCGCGTTCGCCGCGGCGCTCAACCTGTCGATCTGGCTGGCCAACGGCTGACGCCACTCCCCCGGCTGCGGACCGTCCCCTGTCCGGCGGGCCCCACGTCCGCCGGACAGGGGACAGCCGCAGCCGCCACGTGCGCGCCGCATACGCCGTGGGAGGGGGGGTCGGATACGAAAGAGCCATGACTCGACTGTCTCTCTCCCGTTCCCTCGTCCTCACCGCGCTGACCGGTGCCCTCGCACTGGGCGCGGTGCCCGCCACCGCCGTCGCCTCGCCGCACGGCCCCGGAACCCTCATCACCGAGAGCGGTTACGGCGACGTCACCGTCCGCTGCCCGGCAGGCCACCGCGCCTCCGGCGGCGGTGTGGACGTCGACCACGACGACGAGCTCACCGCGTTCCGTTCCCGCCCCACCACCGACGGCCGCGGCTGGGAGGGCGGCGCCTGGGGTGAGGTCGAGACGAAGGCCGAGAAGCCGAAGAAGGGCAAGAAGGCCGACAAGTCCGCGGACGAAGAGGTGCAGGGCCTGCCGGTGACGGTCTACGCGGTCTGCTTCCCCGGCTGACGGAACGGCCGACCGGCGGCTGAGGGGCCGCCGGCCCACCGGGCGGCGCCACGCAGCGGCGACGGCGGGTGATCTGCTCGATCGCCCGCCGTCGCCGCTGCCGCGTGTTTCACCGGGACGCGCCCCCGGCGTCCCCGCGACGCGGTCCCGCGCCGGCGCCTCAGTTAGCGGCGGCGGTGAGGGCCTCGGTGAAGTGCTCCACCGGGTTGCAGGACGCCAGGTCGTCCAGGGACTGGTCGGTGCAGAACAGTGCGACGAGCTCGGCGAACTCGGCCATGCGCTCCACCGGCGCGAGATGGTCGGACTCCTTGAGCGTGGTGAAGCGGGCGGCGGGCAGGCACCTGGCCACGTCGCGTCCCATGCGCGGCGTGGTCAGCGAGTCGTGCTCGCCGGTGACCACCAGCGCGGGCAGCGCCGGCAGCGGTTCCGGGCGGTACCACTCGTGAGCCGCGAGCCTGGTGTTGTGCTCCACCCACATCTCCAGCTCGCGGGGGCCCTGTTCGACGAACTGGCGGTGGAGGAAACGCGCCATCGCGGCCTGCTTGCGGACCGGTCCGGCCGCCGCGGAGGCCACGAACCGCTCCACGAGTTCGTCCGCGATCTCGGTGGTCCTCCCCTCACGCACCATGCCGCGCCACCGGGCGGCGCTCTCCGCGTAGTCGTCGGGAACCTCCGTGGTCATGCCGACGAGCATCAGCCGCTCCAGCAACTGCGGGTAGTGCTGGGCGAAGCGGACGGCGATGGCGCCGCCGAAGCAGGCACCGACCAGGTTGACCCGCTCGACGCCCAGTCGCGCCAGCATGTGGCGGGTGGCGGCGGCCAGGAAGTCGATGCCGTAGCGGGCCGGCAGGAAGTCCGACGTCCCGTATCCGGGCAGGTCCACGGTGATCACCGTGGAGAGCCGGCCCAGCCACCGCTCGTGCCGCACCCAGGAGTAGCGGTCCTGGGAGGACCCGCCGAGCAGCAGGATCGGGGACGTCACCGGCCGTTCCTGGCGCACCACCCGGCAGGTGAAGTCGAAGCCCGCGAAGCGCAGTACGTGCTCCTCGACACGTCCCGGCGCGGTCGGCTCGAGCCGCGTCGGCTCCGGTCCGACCGCGGCTGCGGGTTGATGAGCAGTGGAGGTGTTTGGCACCGAGGGCTCCCAGAAGCGCGGTTGTCGAACTGCGATCTCTACCACCCGAACCGCCTCCGAAGCACACAAGCCACCCCTTCGAGGGCATGCCACGCACATCTGTCCGATGCGGGGCGCCCGGATCGGGCCGAGCCGGTGGCACCGGCGACGGCCCGCCGTCACTCGGGGCACCGTTCAGCCACGTTCGGCCGAGCGCACGCCCGCTCACCACGGCGCGTGCCGCCTCCAGGCGCTCGGGGCCTGCCGGGCGCGCCCCCGACACCAACCTCCCTACCCAAAGCCGGACTTGTCCTATTGTCCTGCGACTGTGGTTCCTCCGGTGGAGCGTGCGATGATCCGGCTGCTTCGGCCCCGCGGCGGGGCCCGCGGAAGGGAACGCTCAGATGACGGCAGGGCTGCGTCCGCACACCCGGTGGCGAGCCGCGGTGGTGGCGGCCTGCGTCGCGACGTCGCTGCTCGCTCCGGCCGGAGCGGTCCAGGCCGGGACGCGAGGCCCGTCCGAAGTCCACGCGCAGGGCGCCTACCTGCTCGACGAGAACACCGACAAGGTCCTGTGGAGCAGGGAGGCGAACACCCGGCGCCCGATGGCCAGCATCACCAAGGTCATGACGGCCCTGGTCGTGCTGGAGACACCGAAGGTGGACCTGTCGAAACGCGTCACCGTCAAGCAGGCGTACCGGGACCACGTCGCCGAGCACGAAGCGAGCACCGCCGACCTGAAGAAGGGCGACCGCCTCACCGTCCGCCAGCTCCTCTACGGTCTGATGCTGCCCTCCGGGTGTGACGCGGCGTACGCGCTGGCGGACACCTTCGGCACCGGCCGCACGACCCGGGCCCGCACCGCTTCCTTCGTCGACCGCATGAACAAGAAGGCCGACACACTGGGGATGACCAGGACCCGTTTCGACTCCTTCGACGGTGTGTCCACCGGTGGCCGCAACGTCTCCACACCCCGGGACCTCGCCCGGCTGGGCCGGCGCGCACTCGGCAACCGCACGTTCGGCACGGTCGTGAAGTCGCCCAGCACCCGGCAGAAGGCGGGCAACGGCCGGGTCTACACCTGGTACAACACCAACAAGCTGCTCGGCAGCTACTCCGGGGCCCTGGGGGTGAAGACCGGTTCGGGCACAGCCGCCGGCCCGTGCCTGCTGTTCGCCGCCGAGCGCGACGGCCGCACGGTGGTGGGCGTCGCGCTGAACAGCTCAAAGCGGTTCACCGACGCCCGGCGCATGCTGGACTGGGCCCACGGGAGCGGCAAGCGGAAGTGACGCCGGGCCCGCAGCCGCCGCACACCCTCCGGCGGTCGCGGGCCCGGCAGCCCGGCGGGGAGTCGCGGCTCCCCGCCGGCTTCGGCACTCAGCTGGTGGCGGCCCAGGTGTGGGCGACGTCCACCACCACGTGGCCGCCCGTCTGGAACACCCGGAACGGCAGTCGGGCGCGCACACCGAGGCCGACCTGCGTGTCGCCTTCGAAGCTGCTGGCGAAGCGGGCGTCCCGGAAGGTGCGGTAGCCGGTCAGGTCGACTCCGGGCAGGGCCTTTCCGGCCTGGCCCGGATAGGTCTGGCCGCCGGTCTCCGGGTCGTAGCTGGGCGCGGCGACCCGGACCTCCATCACCGCTCCGCCGTCGACCGGGACGGGCTTGCCGCTGCCGTCCTGCCGCAGCTCGGACACGTACTCGACGCGGTAGCCGACCGGTGTCGCGGAGGTCGCGCCGCGCACGTCGAAGACCATGCGGTCGAAGCAGTCGTGACGTCCGGTCCTGATGTTCTCCAGCGGCCGGTACGTCGAGTCCGCCGAAGCCTTCGGCAGGCTCCCCCACGTCGTCGAGCAGCTCGCCGACGTCGCCGCCGGCGCAGCCGCCAGCGTCAGTCCCGCCCCCAGCAGGACCATGATGCTCAGCACTGTCGCTGATCTACGCATTTCGCTCACCCCTCCTGAGCCACCGCATGCCGGTGGTACATCGAGCAGACTCCAGAAACCACCCGCGGACAAGGGGGCCTGCCTCACTTGGGACACGGTGGGTACAGTCCTCCCCTCGCCTGCGCGCCACCGGTTTGGCAGCTGGCCGGTGGCGCGGCCGGCCTGGAGCCCCACCCGTCGCGCGCCTGCCGCCCCTCGTCGGGGGCCGAGGGGCGGCAGACCGCGGTCCCCGTCCCGCCGCGTCCGGCGGTGGCCGGATCGGGCGGCTGCGGGACGGCCGGATCAGGCGGTGCGCAGCGTCAGGCCGTAGCGGTTGAGGATCTCGTTGACGGGCTGGTGCCAGGTCTCGCCGCCGCTGCTGCAGTTGCCCCAGCCACCGGAGGTCACGCCCTGCGCCTGGTCTCCGCTGATGTACGAGCCGCCGGAGTCACCGGGCTGTGCGCAGACGCTCGTTTTGGTCATCTGCCGGACCTGGGTGCCGTCGCTGTAGTTGACGGTCTCGTTCTTCGCGAGCACGGTGCCGCAGTGCCAGCCCGTGGTGGAGCCGGACCGGCAGACGGACGCGCCGATGGGAGCCTCCGCCGAGCCGCGGACGAGGCGGTCGGAGATCTTGCCCCAGCCGAGCACGACGGGCTCCGTCCACCATCCGTGGCCGATGCTCACGTAGGCGTAGTCGTTCCCGGGGAACGAGGAGCCCTGGAAGGTGCCCATCTGCGAGCCGTCCCAGCCGCGCACCGAGTCGCCGGCGCGACCGCAGTGGCCGGCCGTCACGAAACCGCCGTGCACGGAGAATCCGATCGAGCAGCGCACGTTGCCGGTGTAGTAGGGGTCACCACCGACGGTTCCGGCCGCGAACGTGGCGGGTGCCTCACCGACGTCGGTCTTCACCGTCACGGGGCCGGCCTTCTTGGCCGCGGCGACGAACGCCCGCACCTCGGCGTCCCTGCGCTGGGAGCCGACCACGTTGACCACGACGGTGTTGGCCTTGGGGTCCACGTGCCAGCTGCTCACACCGGAGGGCGCGCCGGCGCGTTCGCTGTGCGCGTCGATGCGGGCCTTCGCGGCGTCCAGCGCGGCGGCGGTGTGCCGGACGACGCGCGTGGCG
>NZ_BAAHCA010000086.1:0-10543 GCF_054776295.1 Streptomyces sparsus | reverse complement strand
GGGCGGTGAACGCCCGGCCCCCGCTTGCCGGTACGGGCCGCTGCCCGGACCGGCTCACTCGTGGTGCGTCACTTCTGCACGGCCGCCAGGGCGTCGACGATGCCGTAGCCGTAGAAGCTGTTGATGTGCTTGGTGCCGGTGCAGGTCGCCAGGTAGGCGCCGTCACCGCTGGGGTCGAACGGGTCGGTCGGGCAGGGGGTGCTCATGGCCTGCGCCTTGAGGCGCCAGCCCAGCTCCTGCGGCGTCACGTTCGGGTGCTTGCTCTTGATGAGCGCGGCGACTCCGGCGACGTACGGGCCGGCCATCGAGGTGCCCTGCAGGAAGGCGTACTCGCCGTCCGGCATGGTGGAGAGCACGCCGCCGCTCTTCGCCGGGGCGTCCGGGATCTGGTAGCGGGTGTCACCGCCGGGAGCGGCCACGTCGATCTCACCGAGGCCGTAGTTGGAGTAGAACGACTTCTGCTCGTGCGAGCCGGTGGCCGCGACCGAGGTCACGCCGGGCAGCTGCGTGGGCAGGTCGGGGCAGACCCGGGGGTTGATGGTGCGCTCCACCGGTGTGGAGTCGTTGGGGCTGGAGCGGTCGGTGATCTCCGCGGCGGCCAGGTCGTGGTTGGAGTTGCCCGACGAGGTGACGTGCGCGGTGCCCTTGCCCTGGGTGTACTTCAGGGCGCGGCTGACGGCCTCGACCAGTGCGCCCTGGTCGGCGTCGTCGCGGCAGGCGTACAGCCACGGGTCGACGTAGTAGCTGTTGTTGGTGATCTCGACGCCCGTCTTGGCGGCGAACATGAACGCGCAGACGACGGCTTCGGTGTAGAAGAAGCCGTCACCGGGCTCGCTCACCTTGATCGACGACACCTGGACGCCCGGGGCGGCGCCGGCGATGCCCACGCCGTTGCGCGGGGCGGCGATGATGCCGGCGACGTGGGTGCCGTGGTAGCTGCCGTCCGGGTACGGGCGCCAGGCGCCGGGGGAGGTGTCCGGCACCCCGCCGACGCAGTTGGCGGACTGCTTCTTCGAGAAGTTCGGCGCCAGGTCCGGGTGGGTGTCGTCGACGCCGGTGTCGATGACGGCGACGGTGACGTTGCGGCTGCCCTCGCTGATCTTGTGCGCCTTGTCGGCCTTGATCTGGGGCAGGCCCCACTGGAGGGACTCCAGCGGCTCCTCGTCGGACGCGGCGGAGCGGAACAGCTTGTTGGGGCTGACGTACTCCGGCTCGCCGACGTCCGTGGTGGCCGCGGTCTGCAGCGGCGCGGTGCGGGTGGCGCCGGCCGAGTCGATGCCCTTGACGGCGCGGAGCTGCTCGCCGAAGTCCGGGTTGCCCGAGTGGGCGACGATCACGCCGATCTCGGGGTGCGCGGTGACGACCGAACCGCCGGCCTTCTTGACGGCCTTCTTGGCCTTCTTGATCGACTTCTTGTCGGCCTTGGTGTTGACGACGTAGGACAGCTGCGGCCCCTCGTTCTTCACGACCGCCGCGGCCCGGTCGGCCTTCTCGGTGGCGATGGCCGCGCTCGTACCGGGCAGCAGCCCGAGCGACACGGTCAGTGCCAGGCCGACGGGTACCGCGACAAGCCGCCGCCGCCTGGTCAGGGCTCTCAATGCCATGAAGTCTCCATGTCTCGTGGACGCACAACTGGTCATCAACCACCCGTCCGGTTAACGGACTTGCCGGTTCGGGTGCCGGAGGGAAGCTATCGCCGCCACCCGGTCGAGGGCAACGAAATCCGTAAGATCGAGATCAGAACAATACGGAGAGTGGTCATGAACTGACTTCAACGATCTGTTGAATGTCGCAGGTGTCGCGTACGCTGCAAGGAGAGGTTCCAACCGCGGGAGGGGTTGCCGCGCATGCTGCTCGACACCTACGGCAGGGTCGCCACCGACCTGCGCGTCTCGCTGACCGACCGGTGCAACCTGCGTTGCACCTACTGCATGCCTGAGGAAGGCCTGCAGTGGCTGGCCAAGCCCGAACTCCTTACCGACGACGAGATCGTCCGGCTGATCCGCATCGCGGTGACCCGACTCGGCGTCACCCAGGTCCGGTTCACCGGCGGGGAACCGCTGCTGCGCCCCGGCCTCGTGTCCCTGGTGGAGCGCTGCGCAGCCCTCGAACGGCGCCCGCGCATGTCGCTCACCACCAACGGCATCGGCCTGGAGCGCACCGCCACCGCGCTGCGCGACGCCGGCCTGGACCGCGTGAACGTCTCCCTGGACACGCTCGACCCAGAGGTCTTCCAGCGTTTGACCCGCCGCAAGCGGCACGCCGACGTGCTGAGCGGCCTGGCGGCGGCCCGGGCCGCCGGGCTCACCCCGGTCAAGGTCAACGCCGTCCTGATGCCGGGCCTCAACGACACCGAAGCCCCCGACCTGCTGTCCTGGGCGATCGAGCACGACTACGAACTGCGGTTCATCGAGCAGATGCCGCTCGACGCCCAGCACGGCTGGCAGCGGGACACCATGATCACCGCCGGGGACATCCTGGAGTCGCTGCGCACCCGCTTCGAGCTCAGCCCGGAGGGTGAGCAGCAGCGCGGCGCGGCGCCGGCCGAGCGCTGGCTGGTGGACGGCGGCCCGCACCGGGTGGGCGTCATCGCCTCCGTGACGCGGCCTTTCTGCCGGGCCTGCGACCGCACCCGGCTCACCGCCGACGGCCAGGTCCGCACCTGCCTCTTCGCCCGGGAGGAGTCCGACCTGCGCGGAGCGCTGCGGTCCGGCGCGGAGGACGCCGAGATCGCCCGCCTCTGGAAGGTCGCGATGTGGGGCAAGAAGGCCGGCGCCGGCATCGACGACCCGACCTTCGTGCAGCCCGACCGGCCGATGTCAGCGATCGGCGGCTGACTCCCAGTCCGCCAGCGGCACGACGTCCTTGAGGAAGTCGCGCATGGCGAGGAACTGCGACAGGTGCTCGCGGTGCTCCTCGCAGGCCAGCCAGGTCTTGCGGCGCTCGGGGGTGTGCAGCTTCGGGTTGTTCCACGCCAGCACCCACACGGCGGCGGCCCGGCAACCCTTGGCGGAGCAGATGGGGGCTTCTTCAGTCGTCACCCCGCCATGAGAACACGCTGCCGGGGGCGGAAATGGCGACGCCGGGCAGCCACGGGGGGAGCTGCCCGGCGTCGGTCCGTCGCTCCGACGGGGGATACGGAGCGCGTACGCAGTATGGCATGAGGGCACTGGGCGGGAGCACCGGAACGACGCGATTGATCTGAGCTTTTTCTGAGCTTTGCGCTCACTTGAAGATCACTCGGCGTCGCAGGCGGATCAAGCCGCGTCCGGCCTCGTTCGGTTCGGCGGAGTCGGGGACGCCTCGACTGGTTCGTCGGCCGGACCCAGCATGACCCTCGGCGGTACGGAGACGAAGGACGACGGGATCGCGGGGGAGCGCTCGCGCCCGGCGTTGGCGATCACCACCGCGACGTACGGCAGCGCCACTCCCAGCACCAGCGCGGCCACGGCCAGCGGGCGCTGCACGTTCCACAGCAGGACGGTGAGCGCCACGGACGCCGCGCGCAGCAGCATGGAGATCACATAGCGCCGTTCCCGTCCCCGGACGTCCTCGGCCAGGCCCTGGCGGGCGCCGGTGATCCGGTAGACCTCGGTACCGCGCTGCCTGCGTTTCATGATCCACCACCCGTGCCTCGCCGGAACCGGACATCCCGGACCACTCCTACGGTACGCCGCCCGCCGGTCCGTCCCGTAGGCGGGGTGGACCCGGTTCGGTACGCCCGGCGGCAGGACCCGCTCACCCGTATCCCGCCTGCGTGCACGATTCCTCGGACCGGCCGGGGTAGCCCGTTTGGCGGGCCCGGCGTGCGGCAACCCGCCGATCAGGCAAAGCTGGTACGGAATGCGCATCCCTGCGCCGAACGAGGAGGCGGTATGAGCTGGTTGTGGGCGATCATCCTGGGTCTGATCCTGGGTGCACTGGCCCGGGCGATCCTGCCCGGAAAGCAGAACATCCCCATCTGGCTGACGATCATCTTCGGTGTCCTCGGCAGCCTCCTCGGCAACGCCGTGGCGGCCGGAATCGGAGTCGAGAACACGGACGGCATCGACTGGATCCGGCACCTCCTGCAACTGGCGGGCGCCGTGCTGGTCGTCGCGGTGGGTACGCCGCTCTACGCCAAGTTGCGGGGCGGCTCCGGCTCACGCGCCAGATGACACGGTGAGGCGTCCGGCAGCCGGACGAGCGGGTGCTGCCCGGCGGAATCCGCCGGGCGGCACCCGCACTCACGTGCATCCCGCCGGGCCCCGACCGCAGCCCGGTGCCGCCTGTCGCGCGGTGTCGCGTACAGCGCGGTTCGGCGTGGAACCCGGTGCCGCCTACAGCCCGGTGATCTGGGCGATCTTACGGCCGGCCTTCAGATAGACCGTTCCTTCCAGGCCCGCCTCCGCCAGCTTCTCCGGCACCACCTCGGCCAGCGGACGCAGCGCCTCCTGCTCGCCCAGCACGATCGACGTCTGGGCGCCGCCCGCAGCCGGCTCCACCACCAGACGAAGCCCGTTCTGCTTGGCGATCCGGCGGGCGGCCGACGCACTCGGAGTGAAGCCGAGCACCCCGGTCAGCACCGCCGCCACGCCCTCGCCGCCGTGCTGCCCGGCGTCCACCGACGGCAGCGTGCCGACGTCCGCGAAGGACTTCTTGGAGAACTGGGCGACGAAGCCCGCCCGTGCGGCGGCCGCCGCCTCGGGCCCGTGGATCGCCGCGACCACCTCACCCGCCAGAACCTTCTTCAGGTCCATCGGATGCAGCGACCGCTCCTCGATCCGCGCCAGGACCAGCGCGATCTCCTGGTCCGTCCACTCCGTCCACGCCTTGAGGTACGGCTCCATCAGCCGGTCCGGCACCGACATGATCTTGCCGAAGACATCGTCCGCGGAAGCCGTCAGGCCGACGTAGTTGCCCTTGGACTTCGACATCTTGGCGCCGGTGCCGTCGGTGCCCTCGATCAGCGGCATGGTGAGCACCAGCTGCGGCGCCTGGCCGCGCAGCTCCATCAGCCGCCGGCCCATCTGGAGGTTCAGCAGCTGGTCGGCGCCGCCCAGCTCCACGTCGCTCTCCAGCGCCACCGAGTCCAGGGCCTGGGCGATCGGGTACAGCAGTTCCGACATCGTCAGCCCGGAGCCGGCGGCCAGCCGGCTGCGGAAGTCCTCCCGCTGCAACAGCTGCGACACCGGCACCTGCGAGAGCAGCCCGAGCAGCTCGGGAAAGGTGTAGGGCGCCAGCCACTCGCTGTTCTGCCGGAAGCTGACCCGGTCGAAGTCGAAGAACGGCCGGACCTGCTCCCGGTAGCCGGCCAGGTTGCCGGCGATGTCCTCGTCGGTCAGCGGCGGGCGCTCCGCCGTCCGCCCGGAGGGGTCACCGATCTTCGCGGTGAAGTCCCCGATCAGCAGCGTCACGTCGTGGCCCATGCGCTGGAAGCGGCTGAGCACGATCACCGGCACCGCATGGCCCAGGTGCACGTCGGCCGCCGTGGGGTCGATGCCCAGCTTGATGCGCAGGCCGCGGCCCTCGGCCCGCCGCTGCTCGATGCGCTCGGCCAACCGGTCGGCGCCGGGCAGCACCTCCACGGCGCGCGCCGCGATCAGGTCTGCCTGCTCCTTCGCGGACAGGTCGCTCAGGTCGAGATGACGCCGGGAGCCCGTCTCGTCGAGCAGCCGCCCGACGGTCTCGTCGGAGGAGAGGTCCTGCGCCAGCAGTGCGCTCGCGCGCTGCACGGATTCGCCGAGGCGTGTCACGTTCTGGTCCTGGGGTCGATACGGATGGGTGGGGGAGAGTCTATGCCGGTCACACACCCCGGCTGACGGAGCTCATCCGGAAGTCCGGAACACGCAGCGGCGGCATCGCGGCGCGCGTGAACCAGTCCGACCACTCGCGCGGCAGCGTGCGCTCGGTGCGGCCGGCCTCGGTGGCACGGGAGAGCAGGTCCACCGGTGACTCGTTGAACCGGAAGTTGTTCACCGAGCCCGTCACCTCGCCGTTCTCGACCAGGTAGACACCGTCCCGGGTCAGCCCGGTCAGCAGCAGCGTCGCCGGGTCCACCTCCCGGATGTACCAGAGGCAGGTGAGCAGCAGCGCGGGTCCGTCGTGGCCGGAGGCCGCGGTCATCTCGGCCAGCGACGCGGCCCCACCGCCGTCCATCACGAGGTTGTCGATCGCGGGGGCGACGGGCAGCCCGGTGAGCGCCGCGGAGTGCCGGGTACTGACCAGGTGCCGCAGCTCACCCTCGCGCATCCAGTCGGTGGCGGCCAGCGGAAGCCCGTTGTCGAAGACCGAGGCGTCGTCCCCCGAGGCCCGGGCGAGAACGAACGGCGCCGCCTCAAGGCCGGGAGCGTGCGGGTCGCTGCGCAGGTTCAGCGGCAGCCGCGAGAGCCGCTCACCGACCCGGGTACCGCCGCCGGGCGTGCTGAACACCGTGCGGCCCTCGGCTGCGTCGCGGGCCGCCGCCGACCACAGCTGGTAGACCATCAGGTCCGCCACCGCGGAGGGCGGCAGCAGTGTCTCGTAGCGGCCGGCGGGCAGGTCCACCTGCCGGCGGGACCACTCCAGGCGCTGCGCCAGCTCCGCGTCGAGCGCCAGCGGGTCGACGTCGGTGAAGTCGCGAGTCGCCCGCCCCGTCCACGGGGAACGGGTGCGGTCCGGCGACTTGGCGTTGACCTCCAGCGTGCCGGTGGGCTGGTCGTGCCGCAGCCGCAGGCCGGCGGACGTGCCCAGGTAACTGGAGACCGTCTCGTGGCTGGCGAAGCCGTACAGTTCCCGGTCCCCGCCGGAGGCCCTGGCGAACGCCTCACCCAGGGCGGGCGCGAAACCGGCGAAGACCTGCGGCGACGTCTCGGCCGGCGGCTCGGTGAAGTCCGGTGACGCGGGCACGCCCGTCACCGGGGGCTGCGCGTCCTCGGCCGGCCCGGCCTTCGCGGCGGCGTGCTCGGCCGCCCGCACCAGCGGTTCCAGTTCGTCCCGCGTCACCCCCGACCGGGACACCACCCCGACCGCGGTGCCCGAGGCGCCGTCGACGGTGGCGATCACCGTGACGGACCGGCCGCGCGTCACGCCGTTGGTGGTGAGCGCGTTGCCCGCCCACCGCAGGTTCGCCGTGGAGCGCTCGTCGGCGATGACCGCGCAGTCGTCCGCCCGGGACAGCTCAAGGGCCCGCTCCACCACCTCGTGCGGCTTGTGCACCGGGGTCATCGGCCGGCCTCCTGGCTCGTGTTGAGGATGTTGACGCCGCGGAACAGTGCGGCCGGGCAGCCGTGCGAGACGGCCGCGACCTGGCCCGGCTGGGCCTTGCCGCAGTTGAAGGCGCCGCCCAGGACGTAGGTCTGCGGCCCGCCCACCGCCTCCATCGACCCCCAGAAGTCGGTTGTCGTCGCCTGGTAGGCGACGTCCCGCAGCTGGCCCGTCAGGCGGCCGTTCTCGATCCGGTGGAACCGCTGGCCGGTGAACTGGAAGTTGTACCGCTGCATGTCGATGGACCACGAGCGGTCCCCGACCACGTACACGCCGCGTTCCACTCCGGCGATCAGCTCCTGTGTGGACGGACCGTCCTGAGCCGGCAGCAGCGACACGTTCGCCATGCGCTGCACGGGGACGTGCGACGGGGAGTCGGCGTAGGCGCAGCCGTTGGAGCGGCCCATGCCCGTCAGCTTGGCGATGCGGCGGTCCAGTTGGTAACCGACCAGCACGCCGTCCCTGACGAGGTCCCAGGACTGCGCCTGCACGCCCTCGTCGTCGTAGCCGACCGTCGCCAGGCCGTGCTCGGCGGTGCGGTCGCCCGTCACGTTCATCAGGTCCGTGCCGTACCGCAGGGTGCCCAGCAGGTCCGGGGTGGCGAACGACGTTCCCGCGTAGGCGGCCTCGTAGCCCAGGGCCCGGTCCAGTTCGGTGGCGTGGCCGATCGACTCGTGGATCGTCAGCCACAGGTTGGAGGGGTCCACCACCAGGTCGTAGTCACCGGGCTCCACCGGGGGAGCGGCGAGCTTCTCCGCCAGCAGCGAGGGCAGTTCGGCCAGTTCGGCGTCCCAGTCCCAGCCGGTGCCGCGGGCGTACTCCCAGCCGCGCCCCACCGGAGGGGCCAGGGTGCGCATCGAGTCGAAGTCACCCGAGGGGCTGACCGCGACCGCCGTCAGCTGCGGATGGATCCGCACCCGCTGCTGGGTGGTGACGGTGCCGGCGGTGTCGGCGTAGAACTTGTTCTCCTGCACGGTGGTGAGCGTCGCGTCGGTGTGCGCCACGCCCTCCGCCGCCAGCAGGCCGGCGCTCCACTGCGCGAGCAGGGCCGTCTTCTCCTCGTCGGGCACGTCGAACGGGTTCGTCTCGTAGGCGGAGACCCAGCTCCGCTCGCCGTGCGACGGCTCGTCGGCCAGTTCCACCCGCTCGTCGGACCCGGCCGACCTGATGACCTGGGCGGACAGCTTCGCCATCGCCACCGCCTGCGAGGCGACCCTGGCCGCGGCGTCCATCGTGCGGTCCACGCCTGCGGCGAAACCCCAGGCGCCGCCGTGCACCACCCGCACCGCGTACCCGGAGTCGGTGTCGTCCGAGGAACCGGACGGCCGGGCGTCCCGCAACCGCCAGGAGGCGCTGCGCACCCGCTCGTACCGGAAGTCGGCGTGCTCGGCGCCCAGAGCCCGGGCCCGCGCCAGCGCCGCGTCGGCGAGCGCGCGCAGCGGCAGCGCGGTGAAGGTCTCATCGATGGGGTGGGGCACCCGGCCTCCTCCGTTAGACGTCAGGCGCAGTGAATCATGCCGTTCGGACAGCCGGGCGGAACAGCGGTTTTCCGGCCCGGACCCCGCCCTCCTGCCGCTGCGGGCGCATCGGCCCGCCGACCGGCCCGCGGTGGCTCCGCGTCGGGCACCGTTCTGTAGGGACCCCACAGGGTGCCGCACAACGCCCTGTGGGTGGCCGAGTGCCGTCGGAGGGCACCGGCCCGATAGTTTCGTAGGGCACAGCAGATCCACGCACGACACATGGAGAAGGTGGTCCCTTGAGCCGCTCGGTTCTCGTCACCGGAGGAAGCCGCGGCATCGGCCTCGCCATCGCCCGCGCGCTCGCCGAGGGAGGCGACAGGGTCGCCGTCACCTACCGGTCGGGCGAGCCGCCGGAGGGCTTTCTCGCCGTCCGCTGCGACATCACCGACGCCGAACAGGTGGAGCAGGCCTACAAGGAGATCGAGGAGAAGCAGGGCCCGGTCGAGGTGCTCGTCGCCAACGCCGGCGTCACCCGCGACCAGTTGCTGCTGCGGATGTCCGACGAGGACTTCACCTCGGTCCTGGACACCAACCTCACCGGGACGTTCCGCGTCGTCAAGCGCGCCAGCCGCGCGATGCTGCGGGCCCGGAAGGGCCGGATCGTGCTCATCTCGTCCGTGGTCGGCCTGCTCGGCTCCGCCGGCCAGGCCAACTACGCCGCGTCCAAGGCGGGACTGGTGGGCTTCGCCCGCTCCATCGCCCGCGAGTTGGGCTCCCGCAACATCACCTGCAACGTCGTCGCCCCCGGCTTCGTCGACACCGACATGACACGCGCGCTCACCGACGAGCAGCGCACGGCCATCGTGGGCCGGGTTCCGCTGGGCCGCTACGCGCAGCCCGACGAGATCGCCGCCACGGTCCGATTCCTGGCCTCCGAGCAGGCCGCGTACATCACTGGAGCCGTCATCCCCGTTGACGGCGGATTGGGCATGGGTCACTGAACGACATGAGTGGACTTCTCGCCGGCAAGCGCATTCTGGTCACGGGCGTCCTCACGGACGCCTCGATCGCCTTCCACGTCGCCAGACTCGCCCAGGAGGAGGGCGCCGAGGTCGTACTCACCGGTTTCGGCCGTCTCAGCCTGGTGCAGCGCATCGCCAAGCGGCTCCCCAAGGAAGCCCCGGTGATCGAGCTGGACGTGCAGAACAAGGAGCACCTCGACGGGCTCGCCGCCGCCGTCACCGAGCACCTCGGGGAGGGCGTCGGCCTGGACGGCGTCGTGCACTCCATCGGGTTCGCCCCCCAGGACGCCCTGGGCGGCAACTTCCTGCACACCGAGTGGGAGTCGGTGGCCACCGCCGTCGAGGTCTCCGCCTACTCGCTGAAGTCGCTCACCATGGCGCTGCTGCCGCTGCTGGAGCAGCGCGGCGGCTCGGTGGTCGGCATGGACTTCGACGCGCAGGTCGCCTGGCCGAAGTACGACTGGATGGGCGTGGCGAAGGCCGCCCTGGAGTCGACCTCGCGCTACCTCGCCCGCGACCTGGGCGAGAAGGACATCCGCTGCAACCTGATCTCGGCCGGGCCGATCAAGTCGATGGCCGCCCGCTCGATCCCCGGCTTCGAGGACCTGGCGGACGTGTGGAAGACCCGCGCCCCGATCGGCTGGGACCTGACCGACCCCGAGCCCGCCGCCCGCGGTGTGGTGGCGCTGCTCTCCGACTGGTTCCCCAAGACGACCGGGGAGATCGTGCACGTCGACGGCGGCGTGCACATGATGGGCGCCTGACCCGTCACCCGGCGGCACGTCCGCGCACGTCGTAGGCCCGCCCGCACGTCCGCGCCCCTCGCCGGGCGCGGAC
>NZ_BAAHCA010000085.1:0-10573 GCF_054776295.1 Streptomyces sparsus | reverse complement strand
TGCCGCCCGCTCGCCCACGAGTGCGGTCGGCACTGCGGTCTCCGCCGAGGCCCCATCGGTCCCACCCGGGCAAGCGGGGGCGTGGGCGGCCGAGTCCCGCGCCGAGCCGACGGCAAGGTGCTCACGAGCCCCGAAGCCCGGCCGCCGACCCCCGACGACATCGTCAACCACCGACGGCCGGGGCTCACGTCGTGGAGGCGCCGCCCGCCGCACGGCGAAACCTCGTCGCGAGGCGGTCGAACGCCACCGCGAGCTCGTCCCCGTCGATCACCTCGATGTCCACGTCGAGCTGTGTCATCCACAGCGCGAGCCGGCCCGGTTCGTCGGAACCCAGCTCGACGCGGCACGTGGACTCGTCGACCACCTCGATATCAACCGGGATGGGGATCTTCGCGGCGACCTCGGCGGCGGGTGCGTGCACGAGTACCCGGGCGCGGTACTTCCAGGCCCCCTTGCTGACGCGTCCGACGACGTACTCGACGACATCGTCCCCGGGGATCACGCGCGGCTGGAACCGCGCACCCGTCGGCGGGTGCGGAACCATGCGGTCGACACGGAAGACGCGCCAGTCGTCACGGTCGAGATCCCACGCGAGCAGGTACCAGAGCGGCCCCCAGCTCACCAGCCGTTGCGGTTCGGTGTGGCGTGCCCCTTCGCCGCCCCCGGGCTTCGTGTATCCGAACCGGAGCCGTTCGTGGCCGCGGACCGCAGCGGCGACCACGCCGAGAACCGACAGATCGAGCGGCGGTTCGGCCCCTGGAACGACGCTCGTCGCCTCGCGTACCGCCTCGACGCGCCGACGCAGGCGCGAGGGCAGCACCTGCTCCAGCTTCGCGAGCGCGGTGAGCGATGTCTCCTCGACGCCGAGCCTCTGGGACGCGACCGCACCCAGTCCGACCGCGACGGCGACGGCCTCGTCGTCGTCGAGCAGCAGCGGCGGCATCGCCGTCCCGGCGGCCAGCCGGTACCCGCCCGCGACGCCGGGGCGCGCGTCCACGGGATAACCGAGCGACCGGAGCCTGCCGATGTCGGCGCGCACGGTCCTCGTGCTCACATCGAGCCGGCCGGCGAGCTCGGCGCTCGTCCAGTCGCGCTTGAGCTGGAGCAGTGACAGCAGTTCAAGCAGGCGGGCCGAGGTCTGCAACATGTTCTCCAGCATCACAGCAATCGCGGAAGCTGATCTGCCGCATTGCCTGGCAGCGTCGGTGTCATGAACGAGAACAACGCAGTCACACCGTTCCGCATCGACATCCCGCAGGCCGACATCGACGACCTGCGCGACCGGCTGGCACACACCCGCTGGCCGGCCCCCGTGCCGGGCCGGGACGATCGCACCGACTTCAGCCGTGGCATCCCGCTGGTGTACCTGAAGGAGCTCGCCGCGTACTGGCGCGACGGGTTCGACTGGCGTGCGCAGGAGGAGAAGCTCAACGAGCACGAACAGTTCACGACGGTCGTCGACGGTCAGACGTTCCACGTCGTCCACGCGCGATCGACGAACCCGGAGGCCGTCCCGCTGCTTCTGAACCACGGCTGGCCGGGCTCGTTCGTCGAGTACCAGCGGCTCGTCCCGCTGCTGACCGACGAGTTCCACGTGGTCGTCCCGTCGCCGCCCGGCTTCGGGTTCTCCACCCCGCTGTCGGGGACCGGCTGGGAGCTGGCGCGGACGACGGAGGCCTACGCCGAGATCATGACGCGTCTCGGCTACGAGAGGTTCGCGGCCCACGGCACCGACATCGGTGCGGGCATCACCGGCCGCCTCGCGGCGCTCCACCCGGAGCGCGTCCTCGGCACGCACTTCGGCAGCGACCCCCGGTGGCTCGGGTTGGTCGGGGACGGGTTCCCCTGCCCCGACGGTCTGTCCGAGGACGAGATCGCCCAGCTTGAGGCGGTGCGCACCGAGGACGCTGCCGACCGCGGGTATCTCGTGATGCAGAACCACCGTCCCGACACGATCGGCGCGGCGCTCACCGACTCGCCGGTAGGTCAGCTCGCGTGGATCGCCGAGAAGTTCAGGACCAGGACCCGCGGCGACCACCGGACGCCGGACGAGTCGGTCGACCGCGACCAGCTCCTCACGAACATCAGCCTGTACTGGTTCACCCGCAGCGGCGCGTCGAGCGCGCAGTTCTACTACGAGTCCGAGCACTCCGGACTCGACCTGCTCATGGCCTCCGGCGTGCCGTCCGGATGGGCCGTGTTCGACACCCACCCGCTCATACGCCGCGTGATGGACCCCTGGAAGGCGATCGGCCACTGGAGCGAGTTCACCGAGGGCGGTCACTTCCCCGCAATGGAGGAGACGGAACTGCTCGCAGACGACATCCGCACCTTCTTCCGCGGCCTCTCCTGACTCTGCGTCAGGGATCGCCCGTCACGGGGACCCGTTCGAGGGCCGGCCGGTCCGGCACGTCCGGGACCTCGCCGGCCTCCGGTCCGGCGGCGTTCAGCGACGTCTCGGTCCCGTCCCGCTCGTGAAACCGCAGGGCCGAGACGGAGGCGACCACCTCGCCGTCGGGCAGGGCGCCGGGAGGCGAGGTGGTCGGGCCGCTGGAAGGTGACCAGCGGGAGCGCGACAGCCAGGAGGTCGTGCCGCGTCTCGGCCTGTCGTTCTGAACCGAGCACCCAGCGCTGACCGCTTCCGAAACCCGCCTACCCCGGTTCCGGTTTGTCCTGCTCGGCGGCGGCCAGTGCCTTGGCGTCCGGCGCGTACATGTCGACGTACTCCTGATCGGACAGGCCCAGGATGGCGTACATGATCTCGTCCGTGACCGCCCGCAGCACCGCGCGTTCGTTCTCCATGCCGGCGAAGCGCGAGAAGTCGAGGGGTTCGCCGAAACGGATGGTGACCCGGCCGATCCGCGGCAGTCTGCGACCCGGGGGCTGGAGCTCGAAGGTGCCGACCATCGCGCACGGGATCACCGGCACCCCGGCGCGCAGCGCCATCGCGGCGACCCCGACCCGCCCCTTGTAGAGCCGGCCGTCATGCGATCTGGTGCCCTCGGGATAGATGCCGAGAAGCTCGTCCTTGACGAGTACCCCGAGCCCTTCCTCGATGGCGGCCCGCGCCGCGCCGCGCCCCGACCGGTCCACGGGGATCTGGCCGGCGCTCCGGAAGAAGGCCGCCGTCAGCTTGCCCTTGAGGCCCGGACCGGTGAAGTACTCGGACTTGGCGAGGAACGTGATGCGCCGGTGCAGCATCGCCGGCATCAGGAAGTGGTCGGAGAACGACAGGTGGTTGCCCGCGACGATCGCCGCGCCCTCGTCGGGCACCCGGTCCAGGCCCTCCAGACGCGGCCGGAACAGCAGCCGCAGCAGCGGCCCGAGCAGTACGTACTTCAGCACGTAGTAGAACACGGTCTTCCCCCACCTCTACCGGGTCGGCTCTGCGGCCGGGTTCTGCCAGTTCATAGGACTGTTCCAGTGATCCGTCGATCCGCTTGCGTGATCGACCGCGGCCGTTTCTGATCGCACTCCCGCTGACTCGTCGCAGACTCCCCTGATCCGGCGTCAGGCTGTGGGCCGGCTCGTCGTCCGCTCCGGTTGATCGATCGTAGCTCCCTCCCGCGTGCCCCGGCACGGTCAGGGGATGCCCTGCTTCCGGCGCCGGCACCCTGCCGGCAGACGCGATCCGCGTCCGGTGCGACGCACCGGACGACCGCATGAGCGCAGCCGGGCGTGCCCAGCGGCGGGGACGGCACCGCCCGCAGGGAGCTGGAACGCCGACTCCGGTGGCGGCCGGTGGGAGGGCTGTGCGGGCCGGCGCCTCGTGTGCTCAGCCGACGGTCGGGACGAGCTTGCCGCGTACGTGCCCGGTGGCGCTGACGCGCTGGGCGGCGGCGGCCTCGGCGAGCGGGTAGGTGGCGGCGACCGTGGTCACCAGCGAGCCGTTCGCGGCCTGTTCGGCGAGCGCTGCCAGGTCCGGTGCGGACCTGTCCTCGGGGGCGCCCGAGGAGAACGTCACGCCGAGCTCCGCGGCGGCGAAGTCGGCGATGGTCACGATGCGCTCGGTCCCCCCGCGCAGCTCGACCGAGTCGGGCAGCGCACCACGGCCGGCGACGTCGAACACGGCGTCGACGCCCCGCGGGGCGAGCGCCCGGACGCGGTCGACGAGCCCGTCACCGTAGAGCGTCGGGGTCGCGCCGAGTGAGGCGAGGTACCGCTGGTTCTCGGCGCTCGCGGTGCCGATGACGTGTGCGCCGCGCGCCACGGCCAGCTGCACCGCCACGGTTCCGACCGCTCCGGTCGCGCCGTGCACGAGCAGCGTCTCCCCGGCGCGGACGTCGAGCAGGCGCAGCACGCGGTTCGCGGTGTCGCCGGCCACCGGCAGGGCCGCCGCGTCCGCGAAGGACAGTGCCGCGGGCTTGGTCGTGAACGTGCCGGCGAGTGCGTACTCGGCGTAGGAACCGGTGTCGGCCCAACCGAGCACCGCGTCCCCGACGGAGACGGCGGTGACGCCGTCGCCGAGCGCGTCGACGGTGCCGGCGAGCTCAAGCCCGGGGACCGACGGCAGGGGAGTGGGGAACACGGCCTCGAGCGCGCCGGAGCGGATCTTGCCGTCCAGCGGGTTCACGCCCGCCGCCCTGACCCTGACCCGGATCTGGCCGGGGCCGGGTCGTGGGATCTTCTCGTCGGACTCGTGCAGGACTTCGGGACCACCGAAGCGGTCGAAGACGATGGCTTTCACGTGAGGCCTCCTGGTCGGAACGGCGTTGTGCGGGTGCCACCGGGGTCGGTGGGGTCGTGCCCGCGGGACGGGTCCGGACCCGGGGACGGGCGGGCCCGGACCGGCCGGTGAGCGGGAGGGTGATGCGGGAGCCGCGGCACGGGACGGCAGCCGGCCGGCTCGGATCGGCGGTCTCAGGCGGGCTCGGCGCCGTTCTCCCGCTGCGGGCGTTCAGCGATCGACGTCTCGATCACCCGGGCGAGGCGCACGAAGGTCGCGACGTCCTCGGGGTTGAGATCGCGTACGGACACGTCCTCCAGTACGGACCACATCCGTTCCAGCGGCTCGCGCATGTCCCGCCCGCGGTCGGTGAGGTGGACCACCATGACCCGGCGGTCGTGTGCCGCAGGTTCGCGGGTCAGCAGTCCGGCCTCCTGCATGCGCCGCAGGGACTTGGAGACGGTCGAGTGGTCCAGGCCGACGCTTTCCAGCAGCTCGGACTGGGTCTGTCCGTCCCGGTCGAGGAGCTGCATCAGCAGCAGTTCCTGTCCCGGGTGCAGGCCGAGGTCGCGCAGCATGGCGGCGGCGTGACCTCGGTGGGCCCGGGCGAGCGTGAAGATCGCGTGGCTCAGCGGGCCGGAGGCGGCCGTGGAGGGCGGGGAGGGGGGAGTGGGCACGGGGACCTCAGCTGACGGTCGCACGGATCGTGGGGTAGTCGGTGTAGCCGGCCACGCCGCCGCCGTAGAAGGTGCTCCGGTCGGCCTCGTTCAGGGGTGCCCCGGCTCGCAGCCGCTCGACCAGGTCCGGGTTGGCCAGGGCCATCGTCCCGACGGTCACGGCATCGGCCAGCCCCGAGGCGACGTCCTCGGCGCGGGCGCCGATGTCGGCACCGGGCCGGTTGAGCACCAGGGCGGTGGGCCAGTCGCGGCGCAGCTCCCGCACCAGGGCGTCGTCACCGCCGTGGACCACGTGCAGGAAGGCCGGCCGGAGCGGGGCGAGGGCACGCACCAGCGCCGGGTACAGCTCCGACGTGTCGGTCTCGGCGATGTCGTTGAACGGGTTGCCGGGTGAGATGCGTATGCCGGTGCGCCCGGCGCCGATCTCGTCGGCGACCGCCGAGGTGACCTCGACCGCGAGGCGGATGCGGTTCTCGACCGTGCCGCCGTAGTGGTCGGTGCGCCGGTTGCTGTTGCCGGCCAGGAACTGGTGCAGCAGGTAGCCGTTGGCGGCGTGGATCTCCACCCCGTCGGCGCCCGCCTCCACGGCTGAGGCCGCGGCCCGGCGGAAGTCCGCGACCGTCTCGGTGATCTCCGCGGCCGTCAGCTCCCGGGGTTGCGGCATCTCCTTGGGCCCTGCGGCGGTGAACATCATGCCGGCAGGCCTGATCGCGGACGGTGCCACGGGCTGCCGGCCGTGCGGGGTGTTGTCGGGGTGGGCGATCCGCCCCACGTGCATGAGCTGGACGACCAGGCGCCCGCCGGCCTCGTGCACGGCGTCGCTGACCTGCCGCCAGCCGGCGATCTGCGCGTCGGTGTGGATGCCGGGTGTCAGCGGGTAGCCCTGCCCGTCCGCGGAGGGCTGGGTGCCCTCGCTGATGATCAGGCCGAGTGAGGCCCGCTGCGCGTAGTACTCCGCGTTGAGCGCGGTGGGCACACCGTCGGCCGTGGCGCGGTCCCGGGTCATCGGCGCCATGGCGAGCCGGTGCGGCAACACGATGTCGCCGAGCGTGACGGGCTGCCAGAGTGCTGCGGTCATCGTTTCCTCCGAGAATTTAGTGGCTGGCCACATAAAAACTAGCACTCTTTATGTGGCTAGCCAACTATTAGTCGGAGGGTGACGCGGAAGGAGGCGGGGGAAGCACCCGGGCAGGGGCGCTCAGCGGCCCGCCGCGCGCGTGGGCCACGTGTCGAGTCGGGGCGGGGCGGTCGGCGCCCGGCCCCGACGGGCGGAACGGTCGGCTCAGTTGCCGTTCGCCGTCACCAGCCCGAGCGTCGCCAGGCCCAGCACCACCCAGGCGAACCACAGCCAGCCGCTGCCGCCCAGCGCCACCGAGTACGCCGAAGCCAGCACCAGCGCGACCACAGTGGCCGCGGTCATCCCCTTCACGGCTCCCGGCATCGCAGCCACCTCCTCCGCACGCCCGGCACGGCGGTCACCGCCCGGCACCCGGACCGGGTACCCATCGTGGCCCCACTCAGACAGTGCGCGTCACCGGCGGCGGCTACCGTCCGCGTGCCTGCAAGGAGGCCAGGTAGGCGTTGTAGGCCGCCAGCTCGCTGTCCCCGTCCCGGTCGGCCGCCCGGTCGGACCGCTTGGACTGCCGCTGCTCGGAGACGTACCACTGGAAGATCAACGCGATCAGCACCAGCACCGACGGGATCTCGCTGAACGCCCACGCGATGCCGCCCGCCCACGTCTGGTCGGTCAGCGGGTCCACGCCGAGCGACTCCGGCGGGTCGGCGTACGTGCCCACCATGGGCTGCGAGGCCATCATGAGCGCGATGCCGAAGAAGGCGTGGAACGGCATGCCGATGAACAGCTCCAGCATGCGCATCACGTAGCCCGGGCGGTGCGGGCCGGGGTCGACCCCCATGATCGGCCAGAAGAAGACCAGGCCCACCGCGAGGAAGTGCGCCATCATCGCCAGGTGCCCGGCGGTCGACCCCATCAGGAAGTCGAACAGCGGCGTGAAGTACAGCGCGTAGAGGCTGGCGATGAACAGCGGGATGGTGAACGCCGGGTGGGTGATCACCCGCAGGTAACGGCTGTGCAGCAGCGCCACCAGTGCCTCGCGCGGCCCGGTGCGCCCGCGCCCGGCGGAGGGCAGGGCCCGCAGCGTCAGCGTCACCGGGGCGCCCAGCAGCAGCAGGATCGGCGCCAGCATGCTGATCACCATGTGCTGCACCATGTGCACGCTGAACAGCACCATGCCGTACTCGTTCAGCGCGGTGAGCATCACCAGGGCGATCATCGCGACCCCGAGCACGAAGCCGACGGTGCGGCCCACCGGCCAGGCGTCGCCGCGCCTGCGCAGCCGCACCACACCCCAGCCGTAGAGGGCGAGGGCGAGCAGGCAGCCGGTCAGGAAGAACGGCTCGCCGGTGAACGCGAGTCCGCGTTCCAGCGTGAACGGCGCCAGATCCATGTCGGTGCCGTGATCGCTGTGGTCCATCCCGTACTCTCCCGGTTCGCGCCGATCGCCCGCACCAGAGTAGAACCGCCCCCGGCCGCGACAGCAGCCGGGGGCGGGGGAGCGGCGGGGGTCAGGCCGGCTGGGTCGCGGCCGCGATGCGCTCGCCGCGCAGCGCCTCGTACCACCGGTCGTCGACCGGCGGCAGCGCGTTGACGTCCAGCGCGAGCTTGATCAGCAGGTCGCCGATCAGCGGGTTGCGGGCCAGCACGGGGCCGTGCATGTAGGTGCCGAAGACCGTGTTGTTCCAGGCACCCTCGGTGCCGTCCCCGGTGCCGTTGCCCTTGCCCAGGTGCACCCGGGCGAGCGGCCGGGCGGTGGGGCCCAGGTACGTGACGCCCTGGTGGTTCTCGAACCCGGTGAGCTGGGGGAGTCCGAGACGCTCGTCCATGTCGGCCAGTACGTCGCCCACGCAGCGCTCCGCCTCGCCCCGTCCGGAGGTCACGTCCAGCAGGCCGAGGCCCGGCTGCCGGTCCCCGAGGTCGTTGACGAACTCGTGGCCGAGGATCTGGTATCCGGCGCAGACCGAGAAGATGATCGCCCCGTTGTCGTGGGCGCGCTCCAGGCCGCCGTCGCGCATCAACCGCTCGGCCGCCAGCCGCTGCGGGCGGTCCTCACCGCCGCCGATCAGGTAGATGTCCCCCGACGTGGGGATCTGCTGGTCGGACCGGACGTCGACGCGCTGGACGTCGAGACCGCGCTGCTGGGCGCGGCGTTCGACGACGAGCACGTTGCCCTGGTCGCCGTAGGTGCTCAGCAGGTCCGGGTAGACCCACACCACCCGCAGGCTCGTGTCACTCATGGTCGCCTTCCTTCACGCGTGTGGGGGTCAGTTGCCGACGACGCGGCGCAGGTCCTGGAACGCGGTGTAGTTCGCGATGGCCTCGATGCGGCCCGGCGGGCAGGCGAGCACCGCCTCCTGGGCGCTGTCGCAGACCTGGAAGTCCACGCCGGCCACCTCCAGCCGCACCGCGAGGTCGAGACGCCGGTCACCGATCACGCAGATGGGGTGCCCGGCCAGGCGGGAGTAGTCCACGTCCCACAGCCACGAGGTGTCCGTGCCGTCGGCGCCGCGCGCGTTGACCGCGAGGATCACCGGTGCCGGCGGCGGGTCGATGAGGGAGAAGGTCTCCAGCCAGCCCGCCGGGTTCTTGGCGAGCAGCAGCCGGATCTCCCGGCCCTGGTGCGAGACGACGTCGTAGCGGCCGGCGACGGCCGCCACCGAGTACATCCGTTCCAGCGCGAGCTGCGGCGCCACCCCGAAGGCGGCGGCGACGGCGGCCGACGTGGTGGCGTTCGCCTTGTTGGCGCGTCCCGGGAGCTGGAGCCGGATCGGCCAGGCCGATCCGTGCGGGTCCAGCACGTGGTCGCCGGAGAGGGCCCAGGTCGGCGTGGGGCGGCGGAAACCGCACTCGCCGCAGAACCACTCGTCGCCGGGACGCTGCATGACGCCACCGCAGGAGGGGCACGACCACGCGTCGTCCTTCCATTCCTGCCCGGCGGCCACCCACACCACGTTCGGCGACGAGGACGCCGCCCAGACGACCAACGGGTCGTCGGCGTTGGCGATCACCACGGCCTTCGTCCCCGACAGTCCCTCGCGCCACCGCTCCGCGAGCATCCGGGTCTCGGCGGCGCGGTCGAGCTGGTCACGGGAGAGGTTGAGCAGGGCGATCGCCTTGGGCGTCACGTCCCTGGCGACGCCGGCCAGGTACTTCTCGTCCACCTCGATCACGCCGTAGCGGGCACGGGAACCACCGGCCAGCGCCGAGGTGATGCCGGCGGGCATGTTGGCGCCCAGCGCGTTGGACACGACCTCCTCGCCGGTGGCCCGGAGGGCCTCGGCGATCAGCCTGGTTGTTGTTGTCTTGCCGTTCGTCGCCGACACGAGGACCACGTCCAGATGCCCGGCCAGGCGAGCCAGCAGATCGGGATCGAGTCTCAGCGCCACCTTGCCGCCGATGACCGATCCACTTCCGCGGCCTGCGGCCCGCGATACCGCCGCCGCGGCCCTGCCCGCCGTCACAGCCAGTTTGGCCCGCGGCGACAGCGGCTCCGAGTTGCCTGCCATCGTCCTAGATCCTCCTTGTGCTCCGGTCATGGAGCACCCTACCGAGACGTGCGGCGTGCTCCCGAACCGCACCACCTCAGGATGCGCCCGTCCGCCGTAGTCTGACGGTCATGCAACGTCGTTCGATCCCGGGCAGTTCCGGCCGTGTACGGGCCATGAGGCGCTTCGGTGATCCCGTGCTGCACGAGCCGTCCGTGGAGGTGACCGATTTCGGCGCGCGGCTGGGTCAGCTGGTGGAGGACCTGTTCGCCACCATGTACGCGGCGAACGGGGTGGGCCTGGCGGCCGGTCAGATCGGTGTCCCGTTGCGCGTCTTCGTCTTCGACTGCCCCGACGACGAGGACCGGCGGCATCTGGGGCACCTGGTCAACCCGCGCCTGGTCTCGGTCGACGGGCCCCGGGTGAGCGGTCCCGAGGGCTGCCTGTCGCTGCCCGGTCTGGAGGCGGCCACCGCCCGCTGGGACGAGGCCGTGGTGGAGGGCGCCCGCAGTGACGGCAGCCCGGTGCGGGTGGCGGGCGACGGGTTCTTCGCCCGCTGCCTCCAGCACGAGTGCGACCACCTCGACGGCCTGGTCTACGCCGACCGGCTGGGCCCACTGCGCCAGGCACGGCTGCGGCGGGCCGCCCGGCGTACCGCGTGGGCCCG
>NZ_BAAHCA010000084.1:0-10836 GCF_054776295.1 Streptomyces sparsus | reverse complement strand
CGGCCCGCCTCCGACCGTCCCGCCCCTCACGCGCGCGGCACTCCGCCCCTCCGGCGTGTCCTCCGTCCGGCGCGTCCCCCGCGTGCTCCGCCCGTCCCGGGCGTCGTCCGTGCGGCCCGTCGGGAGGGTCGACCCGGGGGCGGACTTCTGCTTCCATGTCCCCCTGGCCACGCGGGAGTTGGAGGCATTCAATGCTCGGTCGCACGCTGGTGGCCCTGGTTCTGGCCGCTGCGCTCCCCGCACCTTCGACGGCCTTCTCCGCGCCCGTCGGCACCGCCGCCCCGGCACCCACGCCCTCGCCCTCGCCGGTGACCGCGACTCTCCCGACCTCCGGACCGACCGCCGCGAGCGGCTCGCTGTCGGTGCTCAGCTACAACGTCGCCGGGCTGCCCGACCTGTTCAACAACGGCGATCCGGCGACGAACACCCCGCTCATCGGGGCGCGCCTCGACCCGTACGACGTGGTGCACGTCCAGGAGGACTTCAACCACCACGCCGCGCTCTACGCGGCAGACACGCATCCGCACCGCACGCCGACGAGCGGCGGTGTCCCGTTCGGCAGCGGACTGAACTCGCTCGCCCATCTCCCTTACGACGTGGGCGACTTCGAGCGGGTGACGTGGCAGGACTGCTCACTCGGTTCGGGTGACTGCCTCACGCCGAAGGGCTTCACCTACCAGCGGCTCCGGCTGGCCGAGGGCGTCTGGATCGACCTCTACAACGTGCACGCGGACGCGGGGGTGGAGCCCGGTGATCTCGCCGCGCGACGGGCCAACCTGGCGCAGCTCTCCGACTTCATGCGCACCCGGTCGGACGGCAGCGCGGTGCTCGTCCTCGGCGACACCAACACGCGCTACACCCGATCCGGGGACACCATCGCGGATCTGGTCGCGGAGAACGGCCTGACCGACGCCTGGGTGGAGCGGGTCAGGGGCGGCACCCCTCCGGCGCCCGGCTCACCGGCGCTGGCCTGCGACGACGCCGCGGTCACCGAGGAGTGCGAGGTGGTCGACAAGATCCTGTACCGGGGCAGCAAGCACCTCGCGCTCACCGCGACGGACTACCGCAACGACAACGCCGCCTTCCGCGACGCGGCGGACCGGCCGCTGTCGGACCACTATCCGATCGCTGCGGACTTCACCTGGCGGGTCGAACCGTCGTTCCGGATGAGCGAGCGTTTCGGCGGACCGCACGGTGACCACTTCAACGACCTCAACAGGGTCACCCCAGGTACCCGAGCGGTCCGGCTGTCGCTGCGGGCGGGCGCACGGGTGGACCGGATCGGGCTGACGCCGGCCGAGGGGCCCGAGCTCTCCCATGGCGGGAACGGCGGCACTCCCGTCTCCCTCACGCTCGGCGCGGACGAATACGCCACCTCACTCCACCTTTGCCAAGGCAAGCGGAATGGGCGCACGCGCATTTTCTCGGCACGGTTCACCACAAGTTCGGGTCGCACCCTCTCCGGCGGAACACCGACTTCCGATTGCACCACCTTCACCGCGCCGCCCGGCTGGGCCATCGCCGGATTCCACGGCCGCTCGGGCAGCGAACTCGACAAGGTCGGCGTGCTCCACACCCGGCAACGGTAGGAAAACGGAAGCCTGTTGCAGGCGACAGTCGGGTACGGCCGAGCCGCGCGGACAACCTGCCAGGGGCACCGCGGACACCCGGCGCGCCGGCCTCCGGTGCGCCGACGTACCGGTGTGCCGCTCGCCGGCCTCGTCGACCCGACCCGGTCCGAACTGGCCGAACGCGGCTCAGCGGCCCTTTCGTGCACTCGCTCCGTAAGCCGGGAGATACGCCCGGCGAAAAGGCCACGACGCCTTATCGCGAGAAAGGTTGTCGAAGAAACGATCACGAATGGGCAACACTCCCCCACTGCCGCACAGTGACATAGGCCACACGGAAAGCAGAGGCGTCGTGGGCAACTGCCCCGGCGTGCCCGTTTTGACCGATGCACGACAGCTCAAGGCCCACTTCCACCTCGGTCAACCCTCCTGACAGGGCGTTTAACTCGGCTTTACTGTGCTGGTCTGCCGAGCCGCGCCCCACCGCAGCGCCGGCCCTTTTCTCTTTTTGCTTGTTTGCCGTCACCGACCACGAAGAGGTCATGCATGCGTATCCGCCGTGCCGTCGCGACAGCCGCTGCGACAGCCGTCATAGCCCCCGCCGCCCTGCTGGCCGCGTCGGCCGCCCACGCGACGGAGAGCACCGACTCCCCGTCCGTCAGCGAGTCCGCCGACCCGGCGCCGACCACTGACGCGCCGGCGCCCGAGGACGAGAAGACCGCCGAGCCGGAGACCTCCGAGTCCGCGGGTGAGCCGGCGGGTGAGGACGAGATCCCCGAGGGCGACAAGGCCACGGACGAGGAGTCCGAGGCCGGCACCCCGGGTGAGGGCTCGACGGACGAGGAGAACAAGGACGACGAGAAGCAGGACGACGAGAAGGACGAGAACAAGGACGAGGACGGCAAGGGCGAAGAGGGCAAGGACGAGGACGGCAAGGAGGACGAGGGCAAGGACGACGGCACTCGTCCCTTCGAGTGCGAGGTAGACGAGAACGGCGAGGAGGTCTACCAGGTCAGTGACAGCCTGAAGACCTCGCTGGGCGGCCTGCCCGACGCCGTGGTGGCGGGCTCCGGCTGGAACACCTTCCAGCTCCAGATGCACAACAGCGGCAAGGCCACCATCGACGGTGTCGCGCCGTTCGTCGCGGTGTGGGCGGAGACCGAGAAGCACGTCTTCTTCGACGAGTTCTCCCTCCAGGCGTACGACGCCACCAGTGACCAGTGGCGGACCGTCAGCGACGACCTCGGCTCCGGTGGCTACTTCACCCAGGTCTCACTGAAGGCCGGCGAGAAGCGCACCTTCCAGCTGCGACTGAAGGTCGACGCCTCCGTCCCCTACTCGCTGGGCATCGCCATCGGCGCCGGTGAGTACACCACCGCCGACGGCGGCTGCTGGGTCTCCCACGACGACAACGAGTGGGTGTACTTCTTCGACGTCCTGAAGGAGGGCTCGAAGCCGGAGGAGAAGCCGGGCGAGGCCAAGCCCAAGCCGCAGACCGGTGGCAAGAAGCCGATCGAGGCCGACAAGGTCACCGAGGTCGAGGTCACCGGCGAGCTGGCGCAGACCGGTTCCGACTCCAACCTGCCGATGTTCGCCCTCGCGGGCGCGGCTGCCGTCGCCCTCGGCGCCGGCGCCATGTTCGTCGTCCGTCGCCGTCGCTCCGGTGACGACACGGACGCCACCGCCGCTGCCTGAGGTCAGCGCGGACAGCACACCTGACACGTGTCCGGGCCCGCTCCCCCGAGGGGGACGGTGACCCTGCCCCGTGCGTGACGTCGGCCCCCGAGACCGGTTCCGGTCCCGGGGGCCGGCGTCGTTGTGCGCGGGGCCGAACACTGCCCGCCGGGCTCCGGCCGGCTCCCGGCACCCGGCTCCCGGCCGCACGTCCCCTCAGCATCGTCCAACTCCCCTGGTGTGCACGGACGGTGACTGACGCACGAACCTTGTCAGTCCAGCGGATGCCGCCCTATGCTCACGGACAGAAAGCGCTTTCTCCTGGGCAAGGGACGGTCCCGGTGGAGGCGGCCGCCGCAGCACCCGCTGCGGCTTCTCCGCACGAGCCGCCACCGATCCGGTGCGGGAGCGTGACGAAGGACGTCGACGCGCCATGGGACGAAGGACACCCACCGGCGCACCCGCGGCGCCCTGTTCGTCATGGTTTCGACGGCGACGGCGGCTGGTGACGGCGGCTGGTCGGACCGTCGGCTTCGACGTCCGCCGTCCGCCGTCCGCCGTCCGGGCGGCACCGTCCCTCCGACACCACCCCACACCCCAGGCAGCACGACCGGTTGAGCAGACGGGAGCGCACGGCCTCAACGGGCCCACCGCGGGTCCGAACCATCCCGAACGTCCGGGCAACGGCGGTCCCACCGACCCGGCACACCTTCCAGGAGAGCACCCCCACCGGGCCGACAGCGGCCTGCCCACGCGGCGGGCCCGGCATTCGCGACGGCCAGGCGCAACGATCGCGATATGCATAAGCAACGCCCAGCATCCGAAGACGAAAGGTGACACCACGATGAGACGACCAGTCGCAGTGCGACTCAGTGCGGCACTGGCCACCACGGCCATCGCCGTCGTGACCGGCGCGGTCCTGACCGTGCCCGAGGCCTCGGCGGCGGCCGGTTCCGCCACCGGCTACGCGAGCCAGAACGGCGGCACCACCGGCGGCGCGGGCGGGCAGACGGTCCGCGCCACCAGCGGAACCGCCATCCACACCGCTCTCTGCACCCGGGCGAGCAGCAGCACCCCGATCACGATCCAGGTCGAGGGGACCATTAACCACGGCAACACCAGCAAGGTCTCCGGCGACAGCTGCAACACCGCCGCGGACAGGATCGAGCTCAAGCAGATCAGCAACGTCACGATCGTCGGGGTCGGCCGCGGAGCCGTCTTCGACCAACTGGGAATTCACATCCGCGAAGCGAAGAACATCATCATCCAGAACGTGACCGTGCGGAACGTCAAGAAGTCAGGCTCCCCCACGTCCAACGGCGGTGACGCCATCGGCATGGAGAGCAGCGTCCGCAACGTCTGGGTCGACCACGTCACCCTGGAGGCGTCGGGCGGGGAGTCGCAGGGGTACGACGGCCTCTTCGACATGAAGAACAACACCCAGTACGTGACCCTGTCCTACAGCATCCTGCGCAACTCCGGCCGCGGCGGTCTCGTCGGGTCCAGCGAGAGCGACCGCTCGAACGGCTACGTCACGTACCACCACAACCTGTACGAGAACATCGACTCCCGCGCCCCCCTGCTGCGCGGCGGCATCGGCCACATGTACAACAACCACTACAAGCGGCTGAACTCGTCCGGCATCAACTCCCGCGCCGGGGCCCGCGCCAAGGTGGACAACAACTACTTCGAGGACTCCAAGGACGTCCTGGGCACCTTCTACACCAACGAGGCCGGCTACTGGCAGGTCAGCGGCAACACCTTCGACAACGTGACCTGGTCCAGCCGGGGCAGCGAGAACAACCCCGCGGGCCCGAACCCGCAGTCCAACACCACGGTCGGCATTCCCTACTCCTACAGCCTGGACGGTGCCGGCTGCGTGCCGGCGATCGTGAGCCAGACGGCAGGCGCGAACAAGGGCCTGCGGGAGTCGGACGGCAACTGCTCGCCGCAGAACCCCGACCCGACCCCGACGCCCACCGACCCCGCCCCGACGCCCACCGACCCGACCCCGACGCCCACCGAGCCCGGCGGGACCAACCTCAGCATCGGGGCCGGCTCCGACGGCTCCAGCAAGGCCTCCGGCACCAGCTACGGCAACGTGCGGGACGGCGACATGAGCACCCACTGGTCACCGGCCGGCTCGACCGGTGCCGTCTCGATCAAGTGGGGCTCCGCCACCGCGGTGTCCATGATCGACATCCGTGAGGCAGCGGGTGCCGAGGGCAACATCGGCTCGTGGCGGGTCCTCAACGCCGACACCGGTGCGGTCCTGAAGTCCGGCGAGGGGGCCGGCGTCATCAGCTTCGCCAAGACCTCGCTGCGCAAGATCACCTTCGAGATCACCAGCTCCAGCGGCACCCCGAAGGTCGCCGAGTACGCGACCTACACCGGCTAGTCACCCTGCCGCCGTCCGTTCGGGGCCGACGTCCCCGGTCCCGGACGGACTGCGGCAGCAACAACGGCAACGGCAACGGCAACAAACGGCACGAACCGGTCCCGGGCCGGCGCCCCGGGCTCGGGGCGCCGGCCCCAGCGGTGCGCAGGCCCGGGCCTGTGGCGGGGCGGCGGTCAGTCCATGAGCTTCGGCGGTACGGCGGGGATCGGCAGGATGGGGCTGCGCAGCGCGCCGAAGGCGTCAGCCGGTACCGCGGGGGACTTCGGCTCCACCGCGGCCAACCGCACGTAGTCCGCGCCCTGCTCGGGACGGGCGTCGGCGTCGCCCTTGTTGGGCCACAGCGACATGGCGCGCTCGGCCTGCGCGGTGATGGTCAGCGACGGGTTGACGCCGAGGTTCGCCGAGACCGCCGAGCCGTCCACCACCGAGATGCCCGGGTGGCCCCAGAGGCGGTGGTAGGGGTCGATGACGCCCTGCTCGGGGTCCGCGCCGATCGGGCAGCCGCCCAGGAAGTGAGCGGTCAGCGGAGTGCCCATCACCTCACCCACGTTGCTGCCGGCGAAGCCGTTGATCTCCTCGGCGAGCTTCGCGGCCGCCGCCGCACCCTGCGGAATGTGCACGGGGTTCGGCGCGCCGTGGCCCTGCTTCGCGGTGAGCAGTCCCCTGCCGGGCCGCCTGCTCCTGCGGAAGGTGGTGAGCGAGTTGTCGTGGGTCTGCATCACCAGACCGATGATCACGCGCTCGGACCACTTGCGGTTGGAGAGCGACCGCATCAGCAGCACCGGGTGCCGCACGCACGTCACGAGGTGGGCGAGCAGCCGGGGCAGCCTGCTGTGGGGCCGCACCTGGAGCGTCGTCAGGCTGCCCATCGCGTTGGACCCCTTGCCGTACCTGACCGGCTCGATGTGGGTGTTGGCGTCCGGGTGGATGGAGGAGGTGATCGCCACCCCCCGGGTGAAGTCCAGCGTGGCGTCCTTGCCGTGCTTCGCGCGGTAGCGGCGGCTGATGGTCTGAGCGCCCACCAGTGCCTCGGAGTTGGTCCGGGTGAGGTAACCGAGTCGGGGTGACAGGCGCGGCAGGCGGCCCTCGTCGCGCATGCGGTGCAGCAGCGTCTGGGTGCCGTAGGTGCCGGCGGCGAGCACGACCCGGCGGGCGGTGAGCACCCGGGGGCGGCCGCGTCGCCTGCCGGTGGACCGCGTCGTCACCCGGAAGCCGTCGTCGCCGTCCTCCTCGACGGCGGTGACGGTCGTCATCGGGTGCACGGTCGCGCCGGCCTTCTCCGCCAGGTACAGGTAGTTCTCGTTGAGGGTGTTCTTCGCGCCGTGCCGGCAGCCCGTCATGCACTCGCCGCACTCCGAGCAGGCGCTGCGGGCGGGGCCCGCGCCGCCGAAGTAGGGGTCGGGGGCCTCGCAGCCGGGTGCGGCGGTGACCTTGCCGTCGGCGTCCTTGCCGTCCCCGAAGAAGACGCCCACGGGGGCGAAGTGGAAGGTGTCCCCGACGCCCATGCGCTCGGCGACCGCCTTGAGGTGCACGTCGGACGGTGTCATGGTCGGGTTCAGCCGCACCCCCAGCATGCGGCCGGCCTGCTCGTAGTGCGGGTGCAGCTCGTCCTGCCAGTCGGTGATGCCGCTCCACTGGCGGTCCTTGAAGAACGGCTCCGGCGGCACGTAGAGGGTGTTGGCGTAGTTCAGCGAACCGCCGCCCACACCGGCGCCGGCCAGGATCATCACGTTGTTCAGCAGGTGGATGCGCTGGATGCCGTACAGGCCGAGCGCCGGGGCCCACAGGTAGTTGCGCAGGTCCCAGGAGGTCTTCGGCAGGCTCTCCCGGGTGAACCGGCGCCCGGCCTCCAGCACCCCGACCCGGTAGCCCTTCTCCGTGAGCCGCAGCGCGGACACCGAGCCGCCGAAACCGGAGCCGACGATCAGCACGTCGTAGTCGTACCCGTCCGGGCCCGCGCCGGGGGGCCGGCGCCGGGCGGAACCATGCTGGGACACGGGGACCTCCGAGGAGAAGTACGGACGGGCGGAACGCGTCGGGCCGGGAGTACGGGCGGGGCGGCGGACAACGGGCGGGGGCGGCGGGCCGGGTGGCGGTCAGCGGAAGCGGAGCAGTTTCAGCGCCTTCAGCGAGCGGGTCATGAACGCGGCGTAGCGCTCGTCGTCCATGCCGAGCGACGGGGCGAGCGGCAGCAGCCGCTGGTGGGCGATGGTCTGCGCCTCGGTGTACTTGAGGATGCCCTCCGAGCCGTGCCGCCGACCCAGCCCGGAGTCGCCCATACCGCCCATCGGGGACGCCACGCTGGCGTAGGCCGCGGCGTACCCCTCGTTGATGTTGACGGTGCCGCTGCGCAGCCGGGCGGCGATGGCGTGCGCGCGACGGGCCGAGGTGGACCAGACGCTCGCGTTGAGGCCGTAGGGCGTGCTGTTGGCCTGCGCGACGGCCTCGGCCGGGTCGGTGAAGCGGTACACGGACACCACCGGGCCGAACGTCTCCTCGGTGCAGACGGCCATCGGCTTCTCGACGCCCTCCAGTACCGTCGGCTCGTAGAAGAGCGGCCCGACGTCCGGTCGGGGCCGGCCGCCGGCGAGTACGGTGGCGCCCTTCTCGACGGCCTCCGTCACGTGCCGGGTCACGTTCCGCAACTGGGCCTCGGAGACGAGCGAGCCCATGTCGGCGCCGTAGGCCAGCGAGGAGCCGAGCCGCACGGCCTTCGTGCGGGCCACGAAGCGCTCGGTGAACTCCTCGGCGACCGCCTCGTGCACGTAGAGCCGCTCGATGGAGACGCACAGCTGGCCGGCGGAGGAGAAGCAGGCCCGGACGGCGCCGGCGGCGGCCTTGTCGAGGTCGGCGTCGTCCAGCACGATCATGGCGTTCTTGCCGCCGAGTTCGAGGGAGCAGCCGACCAGGCGGACGGCGGCGCGCTGGGCCACGTCCCGTCCGGTGCGGGTGGACCCGGTGAAGGAGACGTAGTCGCCGTGGTCGACCACCGCGGGGCCGATGACCGGCCCGTCACCGAGCACGATCTGCCACAGCGCGGCCGGCAGGCCGGCCTCGACGAGCAGCTCCCGGGCCCACAGGGCGGTCAGCGCGGTCTCGGTGTCGGGCTTCGTGACGACCCCGTTGCCGGCGACGAAGGCCGGCAGCACGTCGCCCACGGACAGCTCGAACGGGTAGTTCCAGGGCGCCACCTGCCCGATGACCCCGCGCGGCTGGCGCAGTTCCTGGGTCCGGGTCAGGCCGGGGATCGCACCGGCGTGCCGCTTGGCGCGGAGGTAGGCCGGTCCGCGGCGGCCGTAGTGCCGGGCGCTGACGGCGACCGACTGGACCTCCTCGTGGGCGTGCAGCCTGGCCTTGCCGGTCTCCAGCTGGATCAGGTCCAGCACCTCGCGCTGCCGCTCCAGCACCAGGTCGTGGAAGCGCAGCAGCACCGCCGCGCGCTCCCGTACCGGCCGGGCCGCCCATTCCTGCTGGGCCTCGCGGGCCCGAGCGAAGGCCTCGGTGACATCCTCGGGAGCGGCCAGCGGCAGATCGGCCAGCTTCTCCCCGGTGAACGGCGCGTGGCAGGCGGTCGTGCCGGAACCGGGCACGTCGCGGGTGAGTCGGGTGATCAGCTCCGGGGTGACCACGTCGGCTGCGGTGCGGGCGCCGGGAGGAGTGGGCGCCACCGGGTTGCTGTCCTGCGGGGTCGTCATAGGGCCGAGCGTAAGCCCGGCAGCCCGGCCGTGGGTACCCGTCGGTAACCAGTTTTCCCGCCAATCTGCCAGCGAACACTGGCAGGGACGCTCCCGCTCCCGGCCGTGTCCGCCCGGCGCGGAACGGACGGGCGGGGCGACCGCGCGGGACGGCGTGGCACGGGTGGCGCGGCACCGCCTCGCGGCGTGGGTGACCGTCGCCGACGCGTCAGCCGGTGGCGCGGTAGGTGTCGACGATCTGCGAGAAGTGGGCGTCGATCTCCGACTGCCGGCTCTGCGGGCCCCGGACCAGCACCACGTGGTACCGGCCGCCCAGCACCATCGCCCGGTTGCGCAGCACGCGCTTCTCACCTCCGCTCTCCCAGGCGAACTCGCCCTCCGCCATGGCCGTGTCCCCCACGGTGATGCTGCGCACCCCGCTGACCGTCTTCCAACCGTTGCTCTCCCGGTAGGCGGCCAGTTCCGGCTGGTCGGTGAGCTGGTAGGCGCGCGGGTCGCTGCCGTAGCGGTCGGTGCTGTCCCGGCCCGGGACCACGATCACCTCCAGGCCGCCCTTGCTGTACCGCACCTGCCCGCCGCTGGTCTGGCCCCGTGCCCAGCCCTCCGGAATCGCGATCGAGAACCCGGACGGGTCGTCCCGCATCGTGTAGCCCTCGGGCGCCACCCCCGGCTGCCCGGACTGCGGAGTGCTGTCGCCGCCGGGCGTGTCCGACGGCGGGGGCTTCGAGGCCTCGTCCTCCGGAGGGGCTTCGTCCTCCTCGGCGGCGTCGTCCTCCGGAGGGGCCGACGGCTGCTGCGGGGGCGCGGCGTCGCCGGGCTCGTCGCTCACCGACCCGCGCTGGTTGCCGCTCTGCCCGGTGCTGTCCGCCTTCGGCAGGAAGGCCATCGCGTAGACGACCGCCCCGACGAGGCCGAGCAGGACCAGGCCGAGCAGCATGCGGCCCAGCCGTTGCGGCGTGTGGGCCCGCTGCGCCCTGCGGTGGCGGCGCCTGGCGACGTGCACCGGCTGCTTCTCCGCGCGGCGCCGCCTGACGAGCTCACCGCGCCGTCGCAGGATCGGCAGCCGTCGCGGGTCGGTCCGCCCACCGGCCTCCAGCAGCGGCTGCGCGGTGACGGTACGCCGGCCCACCTCGGGTTCCGGGGCGGACCTGATGATGGACCGCAGCCAGCCGCTGAGCTCCTCGAACTGGGTGCGCTCGGTCGGGTCGGACCGCAGCAGCGACTCGATGACCGGACGCAGCGCCCCGCACTCCTCGGCGAACGCGGGCGGTTCGGCACACACGCACTGCACCAGGTCGGCGACGCTCTCCTCGGGGTAGGGAGCGTGCCCCTGGACGGCCCGGAAGAGCAGCGCGCCCAGCGCCCACAGGTCGGCCGCCGGCCCCACCGGCGGCGCCAGCCGCCAGTTCTCGTAGACCGGTCCGGCCTGCTCCGGCGCCCAGCGCTCGGTGACGGCGCCGACCATCGTCATGCGGGCCTGCCGGGCGCGTTCCGCGGCGAG
>NZ_BAAHCA010000083.1:0-10844 GCF_054776295.1 Streptomyces sparsus | reverse complement strand
GGCGGTGCGACGCGGGCGGTGCGGGCCGGGCTACCTGGGCCAGGTGCGGCTCGGGCCGCACCGGGCCCGGTCGGTCAGCGCAGGCCGGTCCGACGGTGCAGGGCGGCCTGGAGCAGCCGGTCGACCAGCTCCGGGTAGTCGACGCCGGACTCCTGCCACATGCGGGGGTACATGGAGATCGGCGTGAAGCCCGGCATGGTGTTGATCTCGTTGATGACGAACTCGCCGTTCTCCAGCAGGAAGAAGTCGGCCCTGACCAGGCCCTCGCAGGAGGCGGCCTCGAAGGCCAGCACCGCCAGCCGCTGCACCTCGGCGGTCTGCTCGTCGCTGAGCGGCGCGGGCACCAGCCCGGCGGCGGAGTCGATGTACTTCGCCTCGAAGTCGTAGAAGTCGTGGCTGGTCACCGGCGGGATCTCGGCGGGCACGCTGGCCTTGGGGCCGTCCCCGAACTCCAGCACGCCGCACTCGATCTCCCGGCCGCGCAGCAGCGACTCGATGAGGATCTTCGGGTCGTGGCGCCGGGCCTCCTCGATCGCCTCGTCCAACCCGGTGAGGTCGTCGACCTTGGTGATGCCCATGGAGGAGCCGGCGCGGGCCGGCTTCACGAAGACCGGCCAGCCGTGCTCGGCCGCGAAGTCGACGACCTGCTTGCGGGCCGCGGAGGGGTCGCGCTCCCAGTCCCGGGGGCGGATCACCTCGTAGGGGCCGACGGGGAGCCCGAAGGAGGTGAAGACGCGCTTCATGTACTCCTTGTCCATGCCGACCGCCGACGCCAGTACGCCGGAGCCCACGTAGGGGACGCCGGACAGCTCCAGCAGGCCCTGCAGGGTGCCGTCCTCGCCGTAGGGGCCGTGCAGCACGGGGAAGACGACGTCGACCTCGCCCAGCGCCTTGGGCACGCTGCCCGGTTCGAGGTGGACGACCTCTCGGCTGGCGGGGTCCACGGACAGCAGGACGCCGCCGGTGTCGGACTCCGCGAGCTGGTCGACGCTGGGCAGCCGGCGATCGGCGATCGCCATGCGGTCCGGTTCGTCGACGGTCAGCGCCCACCGGCCGTCGGGGGTGATGCCGATCGGCAGCACGTCGTAGACGCTGCGGTCGATGGCCCGCAGCACGGCCCCGGCGGTCACCACCGAGATGGCGTGCTCGGAGCTGCGTCCGCCGAAGACAACGGCGACGCGCGGCTTGGGCTGCTGGCTGCTGGGTGTGGAAGGCGTGCTCATCGCGTTGAGGTTACCGTCTGCCGAGCGGCGTTCGGCAGCCGCGGCACGCCCCTGTCGTCCCCGGTACCGGATGTGTTCGCCGGGTCACGCAGCGGTGCCGCTCGGCCGGCCCGTCATCGACCGGGCCACGGCGCCGGGCGCGCCGCACCCCGAACCGGGCGCCGAGACGCGGAGTTCGCCGCACGGGCCCGCGGGCCGCCCCGCCCGGTCGCGGGCTCCGGTGGTTCGCGGGCTCCGGTTCGGGTGGTGAGCGTGCGTCCGGTCAGTGGCCCTCGGCCTTGGCGCTGCGGGACATCAGTTCCTTGAGGGCGACCAGCGGCGGCTTGCCGTCGTGCACGATGTCCACCACCGTCTCCGTGATGGGCATGTCGACGCCGTGCCGCCGGGCGAGGTCCAGGACGGACTCGCAGGACTTGACGCCCTCGGCCGTCTGCCGGGTGACGGCGATCGTCTGCTCCAGCGTCATGCCGCGGCCCAGGTTGGTGCCGAAGGTGTGGTTGCGGGACAGCGGTGAGGAGCAGGTGGCGACCAGGTCGCCCATGCCGGCGAGACCGGCGAACGTCACCGGGTCGGCCCCCATCACGAGCCCGAGCCGAGTGGTCTCGGCAAGCCCGCGGGTGATCAGCGACGCCTTCGCGTTGTCCCCGAGCCCCATGCCGTCCGCGATGCCGACGGCGAGCCCGATGACGTTCTTCACCGCGCCGCCCAGCTCGCAGCCCACCACGTCGGTGTTGGTGTAGGGGCGGAAGTACGGGGTGTGGCAGGCGCTCTGAAGGCGTTTGGCGACGTCCTCCGAACGGCAGGCGACCACCGAGGCGGCAGGCTGCCGAGCGGCGATCTCCTTGGCCAGGTTCGGCCCCGAGAGCACCGCGACGCGTTCCGGATCGGCCTTGGCGACTTCCTCGATGACCTCGCTCATGCGCTTGGCCGTGCCGAGCTCGACGCCCTTCATCAGGGAGACCAGGACGGTGTCCGGCCGGAGCAGCGGCGCCCACCGGGCCAGGTTGGCGCGCAGCGTCTGCGAGGGCACGGCCAGCACGCTGAACTCCGCGTCCCGGGCCGCCTCGGCGGGATCGGTGGTGGCGCGCAGCGACTGCGGGAGCTCGACGCCCGGCAGGTAGTCGGGGTTGCTGCGGGTGGTGTTGACCGCCTCGACCAGTTCCGGCCGGCGGCCCCAGAGCGTCACCTCGCAGCCGGCGTCGGCGAGCACCATGCCGAAGGCGGTGCCCCACGAACCGGTGCCGAACACCGCTGCTCTTGTCACGCGTTCTCTCCCTCGGCAGCCCTGCTGCGCTCGATCGTGTCGCTGTGGTGCGGTCGGCCCTGCGGCGGGATGAAGTCCGTCGTGTCGCCCGGGACGGCGTCGGCTGCCGGGGCCCCGCCCCCGAAGTCGGCCGCGGTGGCGTCTGCCGCGAAGCCTGCGGAGACGTTGCCGCCCGCGGAGGCGTCTGCTGTGGCGGCCTCGCCCCCGAGGTCGTCCGGAACGGCCGGGGCGTCCCCGCTTCCGGGGGGCCTGTGGTAGCGGAACCGCTCGGCCGGCGCGGGTGCGCCCCGCAGTTCGGCGAGCTGCTCGGTGACGGCGTCCATCAGCACGTCCGTGACGGCGCGCAGCACTTCGGCGGTGGGCTCGCGGTCGTAGAACGCCGAGAGGTCGACCGGCGGTCCGGCCTTCACCCGCAGGGTCTTCCGAGGGAAGAGCCGCAGCCGCTTCTCCTTGGCGTAGGGAGGCATCGCCTCGTTCGCGCCCCACTGGGCGACGGGGATCACCGGGGCTCTGGTCAGCAGTGCCACCCTGGCCGCGCCGGTCTTGCCCTCCATGGGCCACATGGCGGGGTCGCGGGTGAGGGTCCCCTCCGGGTAGAAGGCCACGCACTCGCCGCTGTTGATGGCCGCGACCGCCGCACGGAAGGCGCCGATGGCGTCGGCCGACTCCCGGTACACGGGGATCTGGCGGGTGCCGCGCATGACCGCGCCCACGAAGCCGCTCTTGAACAGGCCCACCTTCGCCAGGAAGCGCGGCACCCGTCCGGTGTTGTACTGGAAGTGCCCGTAGGAAAGCGGATCAAGGTAGGAGTTGTGATTCACCACCGTGATGAATCCGCCCTCGGCCGGAATGTGCTCCGTACCCCGCCAGTCGCGTGCGAAGAGTATGAGCAGTGGTGGTTTCGCCAGTACCGCGGCGAGGCGGTACCAGAAGCCGATTCTGCGGCGGGACACCCGGACACCATCTCCTCTTGCGTGCTGCACTGTGCGCTGGGGGGACAACCGCACAAGTGTCGCCCCGAGCCGCCGCCCTGTCGAGGACACCGTAACCCCGCCCAGGTGGGCCGGGTGAGAATGGGTTCGTCGCCGCCGGCTGACGAGAGCGAGGGGAGAACGCACGGTGTGGACGCTGGTCGTTCCCCTCAAGCCGCTCGCCCGGGCCAAGAGCAGGCTGTCCACGGCGGCGGGAGAGAAACTGCGGCCGGAACTGGCCCTGGCCTTCGCCATGGACACCGTGAGCGCGGCGACGGCCTGCCCCGCGGTACGCGGTGTGGTGGTTGTCACGGACGATCCGCTGGCCGGGCGGGAGCTTTCCGCCCTGGGGGCCCGCGTCGTCGGCGACGAACCGGGCCGCGGTCTGAACGCGGCGCTGGCGCACGGGGCCCGGCGGGTGCGGGAGAGTGATCCGTTTTCGGCGGTGGCCGCGCTGAATGCCGATCTTCCGGCGTTGCGGCCGGACGAATTGCTGCGGGTTCTGCACGTGGCGGGGGAATTTCCGAGGGCTTTTCTCGCCGACGCCGCCGGGGTGGGAACGACGTTGTTGTCCGCGCTGCCGGGCAGTGATCTGGCCCCGGCTTTCGGCGGAGCCTCACGGAATCGGCACCTGGCGTCCGGCGCGGTGGAAATCGGCGTCGCCGGGGTGGACAGCGTGCGGCAGGACGTCGACACCGGTGATGATCTTCGCGCGGCACTCGCGCTGGGGGTCGGGCCCCGCACGTTCAGAAGGTCTGCAGTGTTACGAACGTGACGCGGCGGTCGCCGCCCTCACCCTCGGCTTCGATGCGTACGCGCTGACCGGGGCGCAGCAGGCGCAGACCGCCGGCGTCGAAGGCGGCGGTGTCGAAGGGCAGCGGCGTGCCGTCGTCCAGCAGCACGCTGCCGGAACGTGTTTCGGCGTCGAATGTGTAAGCGGTGGCCTGCATGGCGCAGAGCCTACGTCGGCTGTTACTTCGGCGCACTCGGCGTGCGCGGGTGGGCCGGCACGACCGCGGGCCGGGCTCCCCCGAAGGAGCCCGGCCCGGCGCCGAGGAGATCACGCGAGGGACACGTGGCTGTCACCGCTTGCGGGCGGTCGCCTTCTTGGCGGTGGTCTTGCGGGCGGTCGTCTTGCGAGCGGGCGCCTTCTTGGCGGTGCTCTTCTTGGCCGGGGCGCTCGTGGCGGCGGCCTTCTTCGCCGTGCTCTTCTTGGCGGCCGCCGACTTGGCGGGGGCCTGAGCGCTGCTGGTCTTCTTGGCCGTCGACTTGGACGTACTCTTCTTGGCCGCCGACGCGGGCGAGGTGGTCTTCTTGGCCGCCGTCGACTTCCTCGTGGCGGACTTCTTGGCTGCCGCCTTCTTCGCGACGGCCTTCTTGGCGGCGGCCTTCTTGGTGGAAGTGCCACCGGACAGGCTGCCCTTCGGCGCCTTCTTGACGGCGACGTCGTTCTTGGGAAGCTTCTTCGCCCCGCTGACGAGGTCCTTGAACCCCTGCCCGGCCCGGAAACGGGGAACCGAGGTCTTCTTGACCCGGACCCGCTCCCCGGTCTGGGGGTTGCGTGCGTAGCGGGCGGGGCGCTCGACCTTCTCGAACGAACCGAAACCGGTGACCGACACCCGCTCGCCCGCGCACACCGCGCGGACGATCGCGTCCAGTACCACGTCAACCGCGTCGGCAGCCTGCTGGCGGCCACCGAGCTTGTCCTGGATTGCTTCGACGAGCTGCGCCTTGTTCACGTCTTCCCCTTCGGAGACATTGCCGGAACGAAAGTGTTCAAGCTTTTTCGCACGGTAGGCAGATATATACCGCAAATCAAACACGAAACGGGCTAATCACCCTTGTGCCGCAACGAACTGCCGGTCACGCAGAGGGGAAGCGGCCGTCGTTGGTCTCTCCGCTCTCGTCGAGCTCCTCCATCAGTTTGTTCAGACGCCGCGCCGCCGCGGCCAGGTCGTGTTTCGACGCGGCCGTCACGGCTAGCAGCCTGCGGGAGAGCGCCGCCCGTTCACTCTCCGACACTTGCATCGTGCGCACCCTGCGGTGCGCCTCCTTCAGTCGGGCAGCGACAAGGTCGTACAACTCGAGTTGACCGTCGCGTTCCATGCACTGATTGTGCCATCTGAGGTGAGTTGTCGCCTCGGGAGGGGTCAACGGGCACTTCCGCCGGGCCGGACCGGCCCTCACCCCGATGGTCGCGCTCGGTGACAACTGGCCTGCCATGGAGGCCAGTTCGCGTCTGCCCGGGGACGGGTGACCGCACACGCAAAGCGGCGCCCCCGCCGTGCTGGCCGGGGGCGCCGCGTTGGGCCGTAGGAGTGCTCAGGCAGCCTGCGTCCGCGGTTTGAATGCGGGACGGCGGGCCTCGTAGGAGGAGATGGCGTCCTCGTGCCGCAACGTGATGCTGATGTCGTCCAGCCCCTCCAGCAGCCGCCACCGGGCGTTCTCGTCGAGCTCGAAGGGTGCTTCGATGCCGTCCGCCAGCACACGGCGGCTCACCAGGTCGACGGTGACCGCCGCGGCGGGGTCCGCCTCGACGAGCTTCCACAGCGCGTCCACCGTCTCCTGCGGCAGCACCACCGTGAGCAGGCCGTTCTTCAGCGAGTTGCCCCGGAAGATGTCCGCGAAGCGCGACGACACGACCGCCTTGAAGCCGAAGTTCTGCAGCGCCCACACGGCGTGTTCACGGGACGAACCGGTGCCGAAGTCGGGGCCGGCGACCAGGACCGTGGCGCCCGCGTACTCCGAGCGGTTCAGCACGAAGTCCGGGTCCTTGCGCCACGCCTCGAAGAGGCCGTCCTCGAAGCCGTCCCTGGTGACCTTCTTCAGCCAGTGGGCGGGGATGATCTGGTCGGTGTCGACGTTGCTGCGGCGCAGCGGCACGGCACGACCGGTGTGTGTGGTGAAGGCTTCCATGCTTGTTCAGACCCCCACGGGCTCGGACACGTCGGACAGGTCGGCGGGCGAGGCCAGATGGCCCAGCACCGCGGTGGCGGCGGCGACCTGGGGGGAGACGAGGTGGGTGCGCCCGCCCTTGCCCTGCCTGCCTTCGAAGTTGCGGTTGGAGGTGGACGCCGAACGCTCACCGGGCGCCAACTGGTCGGGGTTCATGCCCAGGCACATCGAGCAGCCGGCGTGCCGCCACTCCGCGCCCGCCTCGACGAACACCTTGTCCAGGCCCTCCGCGACGGCCTGGAGTGAGACCCGGACCGAGCCCGGTACCACCAGCATGCGCACGCCTTCGGCCACCGAACGGCCCTGGAGCAGCGCCGCGGCGGCACGCAGGTCCTCGATCCGGCCGTTGGTGCAGGACCCGACGAAGACGGTGTCCACGGTGATCTCCCGCAGCGGCTGCCCGGCGGTGAGTCCCATGTAGGTGAGCGCGTTCTCGGCGGCCAGCTGCTCGCTGGGGTCGGCGAAGGACGCCGGATCCGGCACGGAGGCGGACAGCGGCGCCCCCTGGCCGGGGTTGGTGCCCCAGGTGACGAACGGGGCGAGCTCGGACGCCTCGATGACGACCTCGTGGTCGAACGTGGCGTCCGCGTCGGTGCGCAGGGTCCGCCAGTAGGCGACGGCCTCGTCCCAGTCCGCGCCCTTCGGGGCGTGGTCGCGGTCCTTGAGGTAGGCGAACGTGGTGTCGTCCGGGGCGATCATCCCGGCCCGGGCACCGGCCTCGATGGACATGTTGCAGATGGTCATGCGGGCTTCCATCGAGAGCTTCTCGATGGCCTCGCCGCGGTACTCCAGCACGTAACCCTGGCCGCCACCGGTGCCGATGCGCGTGATCACGGCCAGGATCAGGTCCTTGGCGGTGACGTCCTCGGGCAGCTCGCCGTTGACGGTGATCGCCATCGTGCGGAACGGCGCCAGGGGGAGGGTCTGGGTGGCCAGCACGTGCTCGACCTGGCTGGTGCCGATGCCGAACGCCAGCGCGCCGAACGCGCCGTGTGTGGAGGTGTGGCTGTCGCCGCACACCACCGTCATGCCGGGCTGGGTGAGTCCCAGCTGCGGACCCACGACGTGGACGACGCCCTGCTCGACGTCGCCCAGCGGGTGCAGCCGGACGCCGAAGTCGGCGCAGTTCTTGCGCAGCGTCTCCAGCTGCGTCCGCGACACCGGGTCCGCGATCGGCTTGTCGATGTCGAGGGTGGGGGTGTTGTGGTCCTCGGTGGCGATGGTGAGGTCCGTGCGCCGTACCGGGCGGGCGGTCTTGCGCAGACCGTCGAAGGCCTGCGGGCTGGTCACCTCGTGCAGCAGGTGGAGATCGATGAAGAGCAGGTCGGGCTCCCCCTCCGCGCGCCGGACGACATGGTCGTCCCAGACTTTCTCCGCGAGTGTCCGTCCCATCGCTTTCCCTCCGGTCGGCCGCATCGCCGGCCACATGTCGAGACCTCGCCCCACCCACTCTCCGCGCGCTGGGTGGCAGCCGTCACTACAGCGTGGCGGGTTCCGCAGGAAATTGAACTTGCGTTTCGTAATGTGAGACGCAAGTATCGACGCATGGACAACTCCAACAGCGCCTCGAGTGGTGTGGGCGTTCTCGACAAGGCAGCTCTGGTACTGAGCGCCCTGGAGTCCGGTCCGGCCACGCTCGCCGGACTGGTCGGGGCGACTGGCCTCGCGCGCCCGACGGCGCACCGGCTCGCCGTGGCACTCGAGCACCACCGTTTTGTGGCCCGCGACATGCAGGGCCGGTTCATCCTCGGGCCCCGGCTCTCCGAACTGGCAGCCGCCGCCGGTGAGGACCGGCTGCTCGCGTCCGCCGGTCCGGTGCTGACGCACCTGCGGGACGTGACCGGGGAGAGCGCCCAGCTGTACCGCCGGCAGGGCGAGATGCGCATCTGCGTCGCCGCCGCCGAGCGGCTCTCCGGCCTGCGCGACACCGTTCCGGTGGGCTCCACCCTGCCGATGAAGGCGGGGTCGGCCGCGCAGATCCTGATGGCCTGGGAGGAGCCCGAGCGGCTGCACCGCGGCCTCCAGGGCGCCCGGTTCACCGCGACGGCGCTCTCCGGTGTGCGCCGCCGGGGCTGGGCCCAGTCCGTCGGCGAGCGGGAACCGGGAGTGGCCTCCGTCTCCGCCCCGGTGCGCGGACCGTCGAACCGGGTGGTGGCCTCCGTCTCCGTCTCCGGCCCGATCGAGCGCCTCACACGGCACCCGGGCCGGATGCACGCCCAGGCCATCGTGGAGGCCGCCAACCGGCTCTCGGAGTCCCTGCGGCGCGGCTGAGAGCCAACCCCGGCACCGCACAACGCTCCCCCGGCGCGCGGCACCGCGTCAGCGGCCGTCTCGGCGCCTCCCGGGGCGCACCCCGCGCAGCCGCTCAGCGGCATGCTCACCCCTGCGCCCGATCGGCACCACCCCGGTGGCCTGCCCCAGGCCTATGGGGGGCACCCAGCCGTACATCGACTCGTACCGACCCGCCGGCACCACGTACGTCTCGTGCCAGATGCCCACCGCGCCGGCGTTCTCCCGCGCCCGGCGGTGGAACGCGGACCACGCCGGGCGGTGCTGCCGGTCGGGGGCGGACGCGTAGGCCAGCAGCTTCTCGGGGGAAGACCAGTACTGGACCACACAGAAGAAGCGAGGACTGCCCAGCAGGGTGCGCGCGGCCAGCAGACCGCTGTCCGGATCGTTGCTCAGCTCCTTCAGCATGCGCGGCATCGCACGGAGCACGGGCAACCAACTGCCTACCGCGCGCCAGCGGTTGATCCGCATCCCGATCAGGAAGACCGTGACCTCCCCCCGGGCCGCGGCCGTCATCCGCCCCGGAACGACCTTGCCCCGCTCGCGGGGAGCGCCCGCTCCCCCGTCACCGCACCCGGCCGATGCCGGGCCGGCATCCGCCCCCGCGCCACCGGCCACACCCGAACCATCCGCACCCGTGTCGCCACCTCTCATCGCCGCCTCCGGTCAGCTCGTTGGTGAGTGTCACTATCCATGGTTGGATAGTGACACTCACCAACACATCGCGCAAGGGTCGGCAAGGGTGAATCCCGGGCCTCCACTGCTGACGCGCACCCACCGACGGCACCGACCGGAAGCAACCGGGCACGAACCGCTGAGGCGGACGGCACGGAGAAGCGGACACCACAGAGAAGGAGGCGCGGAATGCGGCTGGCGGAACTCAGCAAGCGCAGCGGGGTCTCGACCACCACGATCAAGTACTACCTGCGCGAGGGCCTGCTCCCGCCGGGCGAGCGGATCACGGCGACGCAGGCCGAGTACTCCGAGGAGCACCTGCGCCGACTGGGGCTGGTGCGCGCCCTGATCCAGGTGGGACGCGTACCGGTGGCGACCGCACGCGAGGTACTGACGGCGGTGGAGGACGAGTCGCTCGACCTGGACGCGCGACTCGGCGCCGCCGTCGGCGCCCTGCCGCACGGTCCGACCGGCACGTCAGCGCCCCCGGAAGACGAAGCGGCCCGGCACGCCGCAGAGGTGGTCGACGCGCTGGTGGAGCGGCTCGGCTGGCACGGCAGGACCGACTACCCGGGCCACGGCATGCTGGTCGCGGCGGTCGGCACGCTGGCCCGGCTGGGATACCCGTGCGGTCTGGACGAGCTGCTGCCGTACGGGCAGTTGGCCGACCGGCTGGCCGTACACGACCTCGACCTGGTGGAACGCTTCGACGCCCCCACCACCCAGCTGGAAGCGGCCGTGGCGCTGACGGTGCTGTACGAGCCCGTCCTGCTCGCACTGCGACGCCTCGCCCACGCGGAGCAGGCGGGACTCCGCTACCGGAACCGGTCCGAGGCCTCCCCACCGGCCGGGCCCGCAGCGGACCGCCGGAGCAGGGAGGACTGAGCAGCTCGTGGCCTTGACGGACGGGCGGCGCCGCCCGTGGGCCCCGCGCGTCCGCCGGGGCCGGCGAAGGGGCGGCGGACACGCAGAAGGCCCGCACCGAACCGGTGCGGGCCTCTTCGAACCAGATGACCGAGTACCCCCGACCGGATTCGAACCGGCGCTACCGCCTTGAGAGGGCGGCGTGCTAGGCCGCTACACAACGGGGGCATCGATCTTGCGGAGACTCTGGTGAATCTCCGCCGATAAGATCGCGCTGGGCTACCAGGACTCGAACCTAGACTAACTGAACCAGAATCAGTCGTGCTGCCAATTACACCATAGCCCACCAAAACGCAACCCCCTGGGGGGATTTTGTTTGGGTGTCCGCCTCGCGGTGGTCCGGCCCTTCGGCCTGCCCCGCTCGGCGACAGGAAGAACATTACCCGATGGTGGACGGTGCTCCAAAACGGGTTGTCGGCCGCTGTCCGGTCGCCGCCCCACGTGCCCCGCACCGGCAACGAGGGCGGCCCGGCACGGTGGCCACGGTGGCCCGGTCGCCGCCGTGGCCACCGTGGTCAACGCCACCGCGACCGACGCAGGGCC
>NZ_BAAHCA010000082.1:0-10973 GCF_054776295.1 Streptomyces sparsus | reverse complement strand
TGGGTGCCGGCCGGCACGCCGGCGGTGAGGGTGAGGGCTGCCGCCAGGCTGCCCAGGGTGCGGCGGACACGTGGGCCGCGGTCGGTCGGGGCCCGTCGGCCCGTGCGGTTCGTGGCTGGGGTGGGGACTGGCAACGCTGGCTCCATACGGATCTCCCGACGGGGGTGCTGGGTGTGGTGGGGACCGTACTGAGCAGGCAGCGCGGCCCCGGCTGACCCGGCAGCTCAGTCTTGTTGACCGGATGTCTCAGAGCCGGATGACGCGCCGCCACGAAGGCGGTAAGCACCGGGTGCGGTGCCGTCCTGCCGGGGAACGCCCGGTGCGAGGAGGTGTCCAGGGCGCCGCCCGGACGCCGCGCGGGGCGCGCATCGTACAGCGGTCCGAGCCGTTCAGAGGGATCACCCGAATACTCATCCGAACACCCCGCGACGCTGCGTAGTCTCCAGCCCACGGCTCTCTCGGTGCGACACGCGCCGAGCGGGCCGCCCCAACCGTGCACTACGAGGAGTGAGTTGCGGAATGGCGAACGTGGAGACGTCCCTCAAGGAGACGATGGCGTCGATCGAGGGCAGCGTGGGAGCGGCCCTCGTCGACTACACGAGTGGCATGGCCCTGGGCTCGGTCGGCGGTGGCAAGGACCTGGACCTGACGGTCGCCGCCGCGGGCAACACGGATGTGATCCGTGCCAAGGTCCGGACGATGGAGCACCTCGGGCTCAAGGACGAGATCGAGGACGTGCTGATCACCCTCGGCACCCAGTACCACCTCATCCGGCTCATCAAGGGGCGTGGCGGCAACGGGCTCTTCCTGTACCTGGTGCTGGACAAGCGCAACGCCAACCTGGCGATGGCGCGACACCAGTTGAAGCGCATCGAGGCTGAGCTGGAGGTCTAGCTCCCCAGCCGAGCCTCCCGGTCCCCGCGCGCCCACGAGTTGAAAACTTCTTCAATTCGACACATCTTGATTCGATCAATGTCAGGGGGGCGCGGGGCCGGCAGGCGGCAGGATGGGACGCACCTCGCCTCCTGCTCCGCCTCGGCGGGAGGCGCCCTGGCCGCCGCCCGGAGAGGTCACCGTCTAGTCCGGCAGGAGAGTTCACGATGCAGGTACCCCTGTACCAGGCCAAGGCGGAGTTCTTCCGCATGCTCGGGCATCCGGTCCGCATCCGCGTCCTCGAACTGCTCCAGCACGGACCGGTGTCCGTACGGGACCTGTTGAACGAGATCGAGGTCGAGCCCTCCAACCTGTCCCAGCAACTGGCGGTGCTGCGCCGGTCCGGGATCGTGGTGTCCACCCGGGAGGGCTCCACCGTCAACTACGCCCTCGCCGGCGGCGACGTCGCGGAACTGCTTCGCGCCGCCCGCCGCATCCTCACCGAACTGCTCGCCGGTCAGAGTGAACTGCTCGCCGAACTCCGCCAGACCGACCCCCGCCCCGGCGACCCGGGCGAAGGAGCCTCGGGCGGGCCCGAGGACGCCGAAGCGGTGGGCGGCGGCGACGACGAGGTCACCGGCGGAGTCAGCGCAGGCGCATCCGCCCCCCTCGGCCCCCGCGGAGGCGCCGAGGCACCCGGCCGAGCCGCACCCCCGGCCTACCGCACAACCGGCTGACGCCACGGCCGGGCACGGTCGCTCCGAACAGACACAGACCGCACAAAATCATTGAGGGCCCGTCACGCGCCCAGCCGGGCCCTTGCCTGTTCCAATTGAAAGCTCCCCCATGTTGACTGCCGTCTTCCGTGGCCACGGAGACTTCGTTGCCACGGCCGTTGCCCTCACCCTCTTCGCCGGGGGCATCGCCTACGTGGCAGCGCGCGCCCGTGCCCGCCGCCCCCTGGTGACGGCCCTCTGGGCAGCGTCCACCGTCGCCACTCTCTCCCTCACGCTGTGGACGACCGGTGGTGCCGGCCCTCCGCAGTGCGTCATCAACAAAGACATCTTTGAACCGTTCGGAACTGTGCAGGGCCAGCTCAACGCCGGCATGCTCGTGCCATTCGGTCTGCTGGGCATGCTTGCCATCCGACGCCCATCCGTCATGGTGTCCCTGAGCATCCTGTTCCCCGCTCTGATCGAAACCGCCCAAGGGCTGGTTCCCTTCATCAGTCGCCTGTGTGACACCAGCGACCTCATCGCGAACACGTCCGGTGCCCTGTGTGGAGTGGTCATCGGCGCTTTCGTCAACAGGCGGGACTGGATGGTGCCCTCCTCGGCGGTCCGCGTCGGCCGCTCACCTCTCATCGGCTGCGGCGTTCTCGCAGGGGTCCTGGCCGGTAGTTGGCTGATCTGGATGGAGCCTGTCGTGATGGACAGGACGGTGTCCCACACAGTCGCGACCACTGCGCAGAAAGCCGCTGTGGAGGAGGCGCTCCGCGACGCCTTCGGCGGTCACTACACCGCTGATTCGGTCGACTTCACGCCTGGCGAGGGAAACGCTGGCTCGATCATGGCGCAATTCAGCGCGGGAGCCGCTGAGCTCTCCTGGCCCGACGGCGAGCAACTCAGCGTCCACCTCATCCCGGGGCGGGTCGAGCAGGGCCACACCTTCCCCGTCCCCGGCATCAGCGGACCGGTCCGATCGGACGAGGACGCCGAACGTGTAGCCGTTGCCTATGCCCGGCAGTTCGCACCGTGGGGTCTCAGTGGCTCCGAGACCGACGTCCAGAGAGTTGACGGGCGGGAAGACCTGGGCTGGCTTGTCAGTTGGCGCCGTTGGGATGGGGATGTGCTGCTTCCCATGCGTCTGGATGTCGTAGTCGACTCCGACGGCCACGTCAGTGATCTCATCTCCCGCAAGATCAACGACCCCAAGTCACCACCGAAGGTCAACGTCCCCGAACAACAGGCGTGGGAACCCTTCGGCAAGCACTTCGGTCAAGCTGCCCGCCATGCCGAACGCAGCGAACCCACTCTCCTGGCAGCGCGCCGCGGTGGGGCTCGGCGAGACCCTGCCGCGCGTCGAGCGGGCGTCGGCGAAGCTGGCTACCGCCTTCCAGGTCGTGTTCAGGTGTTCTCCCGGGCCGGCGCCGACCAGGCGTTCCCCTCGGTCACCGGCGGCGAGGCGAGGCTGGCGGACCTGCACGTCACGATCGCCGCGCTGTTGGTCGCCCACGGCTGCGACGTCGGCCACACCCCGGCTCTGCGCGGCACGGACGCGCCGAAGTACGGGCGGCTGGCCCGCGTCGACCAGACCTGTCTACGGCTGGCGACCTACCGGGCCGCGAACGCTGCGCATCGGGCACCAGGCGTCCATCGGCCGTGCGCAGGCGTGGGGCGGGGGCCTGGTCGCCTCGGTGGACGGGATGCGGTTCGTCGTCCCAGCCTCCAGCGTGTACGCGCGGCCGAAGCCGAAGTACTTCGGCCGCCGGGGTGGCGCGACATGGCTCACGGTTCACCACCCGCCGCTGAACCATCGGCGCGGATCCGTGCCTCCAGGGGTTGATCGTTCGAGAATTTTCGCACTATATTCGTGCGGGAATTACCGAACGATTGGAGTGCGCCATGGCTGCCGCCCGCACGTACCACCATCCCGACGCAGATGAGATCGCGCTCCCGCGCGTGCTGTTCGCGCTCAGTGAGCCCCTGCGCCTGACGATGGTCCGCATCCTCAGCGAGCACGGGGAGGTCGACAGCCTGGAGCTCGGACCCGACCTGCCCCGCTCGACACTGACCCACCACACGAGCCTGCTGCGTGAATCCGGCGTGGTCTTCGTCCGCGCCGAGGGGCGCAAATGCATGATCAGGCTGCGCGCCGAGGACCTCGAGACCCGGTTCCCCGGCCTGATGCGGACCATCCTGGCCGGCTACGAGGACGAGGGCACGGCCGGCACCGAGGAGGGTGCCGCGTGATCGGAAAGGTCTGGCCACTGGTCGTCGCCGCGGTCTCCCTTGGCATCGACGCCTACGTACTGGCCGGTGTCCTGCCGGACATGGCGGACTCCCTGGCCACCACGGCCGGTGCGATCGGACTGGGCGTCACCGCGTTCACCGCCGCCTACGCGGCCGCGGGCCCGTTCCTCTCCCGTGTCCTGGTCGGCAGATCGACACGTGCCGCGCTGCTGGTCGCACTCGGGGTGTTCAACCTCGGCAACCTCGCCACCGCGCTGGCACCCACCCTGGGCGTCTTCCTGACCTCCCGCGTCGTTGCGGGGGCGGGGGCCGGCGTGCTCACTGCGGTCGCCACGGCGACGGCCGGAGCCCTCGTGGCCGACCACGAACGGGGGCGCGCGATGGCACTGGTGACCTTCGGACTGTCCACGGGAACCGTCGCCGGCGTGCCACTGGGCATGCTGATCGGCGAACAGGTGGGATGGCGCGGGACCATGGGCTTCGTCGTGCTCATCGGCGCCCTGAGCATGCTCGCCCTCGCCCTGCGCTCCGGCGCGCTGCCCCGGCTTCCCGACTCCCGCAGGGCCGGGAACGGTGCCGTGCTCAGGAACCCACGCGTCGCGCTCGGCATCGCGCTGTCCTTCGTCCTGGGGCTGGCCAGCCTCGGCCTCTACACCTATCTGCTACCGATGGCCGGCGAAAGCGGCCTGCACGGCTGGGGCTTCGCACTCGTGTGGGCCTGGGGCATCGGCGGCGTACTGGGCTCCGGTCTGATCGGCAGACCGTTGGACGCGCTGGGCCCGAGGCGGCTGATGCCGGTCGTGCCGGCCTTCCTGCTCGCCTCCTTCCTCATCGTCTGGCTCTTCGACGATCCCGCGGCATGGCTGGTCGCCACTGCGGTGTGGGGCGCGAGCGGCTGGATCAGCGTGCCCGTCCTGCAACAGGCACTCACCCGCGACCGAACCGAGCAGGCCATGCCCATCGTCGCCTTCCAGATGGCCGCGATGTACCTCGGCTCCGCCGCCGGATCGGCCCTGGGCAGCGCCCTGCTCGCCGGGGGCGTCCCCGCCGACGCACTGCCGGGATGGGCCGCACTGGCCGTCGCGGGAGGCATGGTGCTCGCCGTACTGGTCGCCCGGCTGACCCCTCGGTCCGCACCCGACGAGCAGGGCTCCATCGTCCCGCGGACCCCGACGGCGCAGCACACGCCGGCTGAGTCAAGCTGCTCGTAGCAGCCCAGGCACGAGCGGTGTCCCGCCGCCCGGGGTGGATCAGCGTGGGTTGCTGCCGGGGGCGGGCAGGCTGGTCAGCGCCTTCCCGGTCGGCAGCTGTACGACGGTGGCACCGCTTCCCCCTAGCCGCAGATAACAGGGCCGCTTCGCGTACGGCCCGGAGAACGTCGCCGCAGGTGACGGATCAAGCTACCGCGGATATTGGGGCGTGCTCTGGGGGCGACTTCAGACCGACCACGCCGCCAACGGCCCACCGGTCTCCCACCAGGGTCGACGAGGGGTCAGCGCACGATCCGACACCGACGTTCCTCAAACCCCGAACCCCGTCGAGGAGATCATCGCGACGTGGCCGGCCGCACGCGACGGGCTGTCAGTACGGGCGGTCGCCTGCTATCGCGACCCGTTCGGCGACTCGGCGGTGCGGGGCGTAGTCGTCGACCGCGTAGTGCTGGGTGGCGCGGTTGTCCCAGAACGCCACGTCGCCGGCCTGCCAGCGGAAGCGGACCTGGTACTCCGGGACGTGTGCCTGCTGTACGAGGTAGCGCAGCAGGGTGTCGCTCTCCTTGCGGTCCATGCCGGTGATCCGGGTCGTGAACGAGGTGTTGACGAAGAGGAGTTTGCGGCCGGTCTCCGGGTGGGTGCGCACCACGGGGTGCTCGACGGGCGGGAACGCCTCCTGCAGCGGAGCGAGTCGTTCGGGGCCGTAGAAGCGGGCGAAGCCGGGTATGAAGTCGTGCACCGCGGTCGCGCCGTCGATGCGCTCCCGGATGTGCCCGGGCAGGTTGTCGTAGGCGGCGGCCATGTCGGCCCACATGGTGTCGCCTCCGACGGGAGGCACCTCCCGGAGTTGCAGTACGGCTCCCATCGCGGGCTTCTCCCGGAAGGTGACGTCCGCGTGCCACACGTTCTCGTAGGTCGGGGTGGCGCTGCCGCCCTTGTCGAACCGCACGACTTCCGCCGCCGAGCCGGTGGCGAGCAGGGGGTTGGTCTCCAACTCGCCCCAGTGGCCGGCGAAGGCCCGCTGCTGGGCGGAGCTGATGTGCTGGCCGCGGAAGAAGAGGACCTTCCACTCCAGCAGGGCCCGGTTCAGCTCCTCGCGCACTGCGGGTTCCAGCGGCCGGCGGAGATCCAGACCGCGGATCTCCGCCCCGATGATCCGTCCTTGCGGCACCAGTTCGAAGCGCTCGTAGGGCCGATCCTGCCAGTCGTCGGGAACACGCCGCAGGACACGGCGGCCCTCGAACATGCCGCCCTCGGGCACCCGGGCCTCTCGGAGTCGCAAGCCGCCACCCGGCGCACTCACGGAGTCCGACGAGCTTTCGGTGTCCGGCGAGTTCGTGGTGCCCGGTGATGTGGGTGAGCCAGGTGGGCGGGTGGGGGCCGGGGAGTCCGCGTGGACGGAGGAGCGCGTGGAGTCGGCAGGGGCGGGGATGCTTGCCCGACGGGCGAGTGGCGAGGCTACGTCCGTTGGTAGCGAGGAGGCGGGGGTCGGAGAAGCGGCGGGGGCGGACGCGGGGCCGGTGGTGACGGCGGTCATCGAAGCTCCTGGGTGCGAAACGGTGTGCCTGGACAGCCCGCGCACCGCGCACGAAGAAGAGAGCAGAAAACGGTTCAGCGAACGAAGCGGCGGCACGCGGGGCGGGGCGCCCACCGCGAAGCGGCCGGGCGCGGATTCCGCAGCTATCGGCCGGACCGCTCGCACCCGTCCCGGTCCGGGGCGCAGATGGGCCCCTCCGTGACGAACGAGTGCTGGATCATGCCGACAGTGTGGGAACCCGGCGGTCGTCCTGTCAATTCGCCTGCCGGGCCAGGTGAACTCGCCGGCGGCCGGACTGGGTGGGCGGGTGTGCTGCGGGGTGTCTGCATGATGCGTGGCGCGGCCGACGGCGTGGCCTCCGTGGTCGGACCAGCCCGGAGGGGCGGGCCCCGGGGGAGCTTTCGTGCCCGACGCGTCGACCTTCCCAGTGGCCCTCCCCGCGGCGTCCGTAGCGGCGTCCACAGCGGCGTCCACATGTGCGGCGGCGGTGTGGTTCTCAGGCATCACGAATCACGATTCCCTTCGGACAAGTGGCGGGGCGGTAGGGGCGACACGCGAAAGAACAGCAGGCAGCACGGGCTGGGATCGCCCTGGGTGCTTATCGGGGAGTGCTCCCCGGTTAGAACCATAACAGAAGTGGGGACTCCTCTCCACATCGTTCTGCGGTTGCGTTGCGGCTGTTAGGGTCCTGGCCATGAGGCGCGACGCGGAACGCAACCGGGAGCTGATCCTCGAAGCGGCGCGCGAGGTCTACGCGGAACAGGGCGTCGAGGCGCCGCTGGACGTCATCGCCCGGCGGGCGGGCGTCGGCAACGCCACCGTGTACCGCCGTTTCCCCGACCGGGCCACGCTGATCGACGCGGTGTTCAGCGACGCCCTGACGGCGACGTTGCACCTCAGCGAGGAGGCTCGCACCGCTCACGACCCGTGGCGCGGGCTGACCGCCTACCTGACCCGGATCTTCGAGGGGCTGGCAGCCGACCGCGGCGCCAACGACCTGATGACGACCAGGGTCGAGGGCATTCCCTCGCTGGACGCCCTGCACGTCCATCACCGTCACACCATCGAGTTGCTGCTCACGCGGGCCCAGCAGCAGGGCACGGTCCGCACCGACGTCACCACCGAGGATCTGCAGCTCGCGCTCGCCGCGTTGGGGCGCACGGTGCCGGCGGCCTCCGCGGTGGTCCGCGACTCCTGGCGCCGTCACCTGGCCCTGGTGCTCGACGGGCTGCGTGCGACCGCCGCCGTCGAGCCGCTGCCCGAACCCTCCCTCAACGACGAGCAGTTGACCGAGGTGCTGCACGGTCTCACCCCGGCAACCGGCGGCATCCGCTGAGGTAGGACCCCGAAAACCGAGCCCGAAAACCGAGCCCGGGAGCCGAGTCCGAACCGTGCGCGACGCAGGACGAGCAGCAGCGCGGCGGCTGCCGCTGCCACTGTGACGCGGAGTTTCCGCTGACGGGACCAGACGACGACCACCTCAGGACGCCTGCTGTGCCCGTCCCGGGTCCTTCGGCGGCTCGACCGGATGGGAGTGGAGGGGACCCTCGTAGGTATCCCGGTGGGAGAGGTCGAAGCGGCCCGGTCGGCTGCGCTTCCGCTCGGTGTCGGTCCGCAGGCAGCGCACGACGCGCAGCTCCAACAGGTCCACGGTGGAGCTGTCGTGGCACGCCAGACGCAGTTGCGGGTCCAGCGCGGAGCGGCCCGTGTGCCGGGCCATCGCCTCGTGCACGTCGTTCTCGGACAGCCGGTCAGCCATGATCGCTCGTCGCCTCTCCCGGGCGGCGGGGCCGCGCGCAGGTGGCAGCGTACGGGCGGGTCCGACCACCCTCAAGAGGCGTGCGGCGGAAGCCATGTTGCGCCCCGGGCGTGCGCTGGACAGTGCCGCGGGCAGGGCCGGAAAAGGCCGGGCAGGAAAAGGCAGGAGCCCCCGCCGTCGGCGGGGGCTCCTTGTGTGGCGTAGATCAGACCGCGGCCGTCAGGCCGGGGTGACGTTCTCCGCCTGCGGGCCCTTGGGGCCCTGGGTCACGTCGAAGTTCACCTGCTGGTTCTCTTCGAGCGAGCGGAAGCCGCTCGCGTTGATCGCCGAGTAGTGCACGAAGACGTCGGGGCCGCCGCCGTCCTGTGCGATGAAGCCAAAGCCCTTTTCGGCGTTGAACCACTTGACGGTTCCGGTAGCCATAAGCCCTCCCTGGGCCTATAAGGGTCGCCCTGCTCCAGAACCTGCAAGAAGTCTGAAAACGACGAAAGCCTGCGGTTACATGCTCCGCAGGCTCTGTACTGCAAGGGAAACCAAACTGCAACTTGCGGCGAGCCTAGCACGGTCCCCGGGGGCTGGGGAAGAGTCAAATGATCTGTTGATGTTGCCCTGGTCACGAGCCTGCCCGTCGGTCCCCGGAGGTCCGGGCGTACCCTCCCCAGTGTGAGCGTGCAGCCGAGTCTCCCCAGGTCCCGCCCCCGCGTCGGGCACATCCAGTTCCTGAACTGCCTGCCCCTCTACTGGGGGCTCGCGCGGACCGGGAGTCTGCTCGACCTGGAGCTGACGAAGGACACCCCCGAAAAGCTGAGTGAACAACTGGTGAACGGCGATCTGGATATCGGACCGATCACTCTGGTGGAATTCCTGCGCAATAGTGACAGCCTGGTCGCCCTGCCCGATATCGCGGTCGGCTGCGACGGCCCGGTCATGTCCTGCGTGATCGTTTCCAAGGGGCCGCTGGAGGGGCTGGACCGGGAGCGGGTGGCGCTGGGATCGACCTCGCGCACGTCCGTGCGGCTCGCGCAGCTGCTGCTGGCCGAGCGGTACGGCATCAACCCGCGGTACTACACCTGCCCGCCCGACCTGGGGCTGATGATGCAGGAGGCGCAGGCCGCCGTGCTGATCGGGGACGCCGCGCTGCGGGCCTCACTGCACGACGCCCCCCGCCTCGGCCTGCACGTCCACGACCTCGGCGAGATGTGGAAGCAGTGGACCGGGCTGCCCTTCGTCTTCGCGGTGTGGGCCGTGCGCCGGGACTACCTGGCCGCCCAGCCGCAGACCGTGCACGAGGTGCACCGGGCGTTCCTGGCGTCCCGCGACGTGTCGCTGGAGGAGGTCGGCAAGGTCGCCGAGCAGGCGGCCCGCTGGGAGGCGTTCGACGCCGAGCTGCTGGCCCGGTACTTCACCACGCTCGACTTCCGCCTCGGTCCGGAGCAGTTGGCGGGCATCACCGAGTTCGCCCGTCTCACCGGCCCCGACACCGGTTACCCCTCGGACGTACACGTGCACCTGCTCGGCACGAACCCCGCCCCTCCCACGAACCCCGCGGGCCCCACGGGCGCCTGAGCCCCGCCGCCCGGGCGGCCTTCCGGCGGGCCGTCCGGGCCCTACGCTGATCCGGCACAGGCAGGCACGGGCACGCACGTGCCGGCACGGGTGTGGTCGGTCCGTGCGCGCCAGGGGTGCCGGGCACAGGGGGAGGGCGTCGCTCAGATGGAACCGCTCGCAGCTGACGATCCGCGCAGCATCGGCGACTACCGGTTGCTGCGGCGACTCGGTGCCGGCGGTATGGGCCGGGTGTTCCTGGGGCGCAGTCCGGGCGGTCGGACCGTGGCGGTGAAGGTGGTGCACGTCCACTTCGCCGCCGATGACCAGTTCCGGGAGCGGTTCCGGCGGGAGATCGCCGCGGCCCGCAGGGTCGGGGGGCAGTGGACCGCGCCGGTGCTGGACGCCGACGCCGAGGCCCCGACGCCCTGGGTCGCCACCGGGTACGTCGCCGGTCCCTCGCTCCAGCAGGCGGTCGGTGCCCACGGGGCGATGGCGGAACACGCGGTGCGGGCGCTGGGGGCCGGGCTCGGTGAGGCGCTGGCCGCCGTGCACGGACGGGACCTGGTGCACCGTGACGTGAAGCCGTCCAACGTGATGCTCACCCTGGACGGGCCGCGGTTGATCGACTTCGGCATATCGCGGGCTATGGACAGCACCGCGTCGCTGACCGGCACCGGGGTGTCCATCGGTTCGCCCGGTTACATGTCCCCGGAGCAGGTGCTGGGGCGCGAGGTCGGGACGGCCACGGACGTCTTCTCGATGGGCGCGGTGCTGGCCTTCGCCGCCACCGGCCGCCCGCCCTTCAGCGGGGACAACTCGGCGACGCTGCTCTACAAGGTCGTGCACGAGGAACCCGAGCTGCACGGACTGCACGGCGAGCTGCGGGAGGTCGTCGCAGGCTGCCTCGCCAAAGTGGCCGCGGATCGTCCTGCCGCCGCGGAGGTCGCCCAGCGGCTCTCCGGCGGAGCGGGGGCCGCGGCCCTGACGGCGCGGGGCTGGCTGCCCGCGCCTCTGGTCGAGGGGGTCAGCCGACGGGCGGTGGAGCTGCTGGAACTGGAGGCGGAGCCGCTGGC
>NZ_BAAHCA010000081.1:0-11071 GCF_054776295.1 Streptomyces sparsus | reverse complement strand
GTGCTCGTCGGCGGACCGGTTCAGACGCTGCTCAGGGCGCCGGCCGCCGCCGCGATCCGGGTCAGCGCCTCGTCCCTCCGGCACGGGTGCGCGCCCAGTGCGGCGTGCCGGCGCACGATGCCCGGTTCCGCCCGCATCAGCCGCCAGCCGCGACGCACCAGCACCGGCAGTGACTTGCGGCCCTCCCGGACGTCCCGCACCAACCGGCGGCGGAAGGTGGTACCGGGCCGGCCGCGCAGGCACAGCGCGTCGGCGAGCAGGCCCAGTTCGCGGCAGCGCCCCACGATGTCGGCGGCGAAGATGCCCTCCGCCACGAACAGCGAGGCCGGGCCGAGCACCACCTCCGACTCACCGACCCGGGCACTGGTGGCGATGTCGTACACCGGCACCGGGGTCCGCCCGGTGGTGCACAGGGCGCGGACCGCGGCCACGGCCGCCTCCGCGTCCCACGAGCCGGGGGCGTCCCAGTCGGTTCCGCCGCCGCCCGCGACCGGCGGCAGCGTCGGGTCGTCGGCCTCCTTGTAGAAGTCGTCGAGGCGCAGCACCGGCAGTCCGGTGCGTTCCGCGAGTGAGGACTTGCCCGAGCCGGAGGGGCCGGTCAGCAGGATCACGTGGGCGTTGACGGTCACGGGAACCCATTGTCCCGCATTCCCCCGTCCGGGTGAGCACCCCCGGCATGCGCGTGCCCGACCCGCCGACGTGGCACTACGCTGCGATGCTGCCCGCGCACACGACGTAATCAACGGACAGGTGGCTCATGGCCTCGCACGCTCGTCACGCTCGCCCCCGCACCCGCACGCTGCTCCGTGCCGGCCTCACGCTGTCGGCGGCCGGCGCGGTGGCCCTGGGCGCGGGCGGCGCCGCGCACGCCGACATCGTCGACACCTCCGACCCGCTGGGCACCGTCGGCCACGCCGTCACGCCGATCACCCAGCTCCAGCTCCACCCGCTGGCGAACACCGGGGTTGACCCGCTCGACAACGCGGTGGGCACCCAGGTCGCCGACTTCAAGCCGCTCAGCACCAGCGCCGTCACCGCGCCGATCACCGAGGGCGGCTCGCTGGGCACCCTGCCGCTGACCGGCGAGGTGACCGGGCTGCTGCCCGGCTGACCGGGCGGGCGCGCAGTGGGCCGGGCTGGCGCACGCGGGCCGTCAACGGGGCGTTCTGGGGGGTCACTCGACGTTCAGGCCCAGAGCGGTGGCGATCACCGCGGCCTGCTCCAGGCTGATCCTCGCCCCCCGGAGCTGCACGGTCAGCGGGTCGAGTGAGGACAGGTCGCTGCCGCGCAGGTCGGCGCGGGTGAGGTCGGCGCCGTGCAGGAGCGACGCCGAGAGGTCGGTGCGGGTCACCGTGGCCTCGTCCAGCCGGGCGGCGGTCAGGTCGGCCTCCCGCATCCGGACGCTGTCGATGTCGGCCTTGCGCAGGTCCGCGCCCGGCAGGCCGACGAACGACCAGTCGCCCCGGCTGACTTCGAGGAGGGTGAAGGTGCAGCCCTGGAACCGGCTGCCGACCAGCTTGCAGTCCTCGAAGCGGGTGTCGAAGAACGCGCAGTTGCTGAAAGTGCAGTTGGTGAACGCCGCGCCGGTGTGGCGGGAGGCGTTGAAGCGGACCCCGGAGAAGGTGCACTCGTCGAAGACGGCGCCCTCGTTGCGGACCTCCGTCCAGTCGGTGTCGTAGAAGGTCCACCGGCTGTGGTGGCCGCCCGTCAGCTCCCGCCCGTACCAGTCCTCGCCCCGGACGACCCGCTCCTCGTCGGGGACCGGCGGCTCGGGGGACACGGGATCGTTGTTCGCGCGTTCACGCCTGATGACCATGGGGTGATTCAACCGCCGGCCACTGACACCGGCCCGCGGACACCCGAGGACCCCGCTCCCCGGACGGCGGGGGAGCGGGGTCCGGCGCGGGCCGGGCCGCCCACGGGGACGGCCCGGTGGTGTCAGTAGGACGAACCGGCGGCGCCCAGGCTGCCCGTGGGGTGCCAGACCGTCTTCGTCTCCAGGAACGCGAGCAGGCGTCCCGTTCCCGGGTCGGCCGACCAGTCCTCGTCGCGCGGACGCAGCACCCGCTTGAGGGTGTCGGCGGCCGAGACCTCAAGCTCCCTGGCCAGCTCGCCGTCCGCGCCCGTCAGGTCGAGCGCGTTGACGTCGCTGTGCGCGGCCAGCGGGGCGCCCAGTTCGGCGGCCCGCCCGGACAGCACGTTGACCACCCCGCCGGGCAGGTCGGAGGTCGCCAGTACCTCGGCCAGCGACAGCGCCGGCAGCGGCGCCCGCTCGCTGGGCACCACCACCACGGTGTTGCCGGTGGCGATCGCCGGGGCGATCACCGACACCAGCCCGAGGAACGCCGACTCCTGCGGGGCGAGCACCGCCACCACACCCGTCGGCTCCGGCGTGGACAGGTTGAAGAACGGGCCCGCGACGGGGTTGGCGCCGCCCGCCACCTGGGCGATCTTGTCGGTCCAGCCCGCGTACCAGACCCAGCGGTCGACCGCCGCGTCCACCTGGGCGGCGGCCTTGGACTTCGACAGTCCCGAACCGGCCGCGACCTCGGCGGTGAACTGGTCGCGCCGGCCCTCCAGCATCTCGGCGACCCGGTACAGCACCTGGCCGCGGTTGTAGGCGGTGGCACCCGACCACGCGCCGAACGCCTTGCGGGCCGCCACCACCGCGTCCCGCGCGTCCTTGCGGGACGCCAGCGGAGCGTTGGCCAGCCAGCGGTCCTTGGAGTCGGTCACCTCGTACACCCGCCCGCTCTCGGACCGGGGGAACTTGCCCCCGATGAAGAGTTTGTAGGTCTTCAGCACGCTGAGGCGCTCCGACCGGTCGTTCCGCTCAGACATCGAGGTACGCCTCCAGACCGTGACGGCCGCCCTCACGGCCGAAGCCCGACTCCTTGTAGCCGCCGAACGGCGAGGTCGGGTCGAACTTGTTGAACGTGTTGGCCCACACCACGCCCGCGCGCAGCTTGCCCGCCACGGCGAGGATGCGTGAGCCCTTCTCCGTCCAGATACCGGCCGACAGTCCGTAGGCGGAGTTGTTCGCCTTGGCGACGGCCTCCTCCGGGGTGCGGAAGGTGAGCACCGACAGCACGGGCCCGAAGATCTCGTCCCGGGCGATGGTGTGCGCCTGGGTGACGCCGGTGAACAGCGTCGGGGCGAACCAGTAACCGGACGTCGGCAGCTCGCAGTCCGGCGACCAGCGCTCGGCGCCCTCGGCCTCGCCCGCGTCGGCGAGCGCGGTGATGCGGGCCAGCTGCTCGGCGGAGTTGATCGCGCCGACGTCGGTGTTCTTGTCCAGCGGGTCACCCACCCGGAGCGTGCCCAGCCGCCGCTTCAGCGCGTCCAGCAGCTCGTCCTGCACGGACTCCTGGACGAGCAGCCGCGAGCCCGCGCAGCACACCTGGCCCTGGTTGAAGAAGATGCCGTTGACGACACCCTCGACGGCCTGGTCGATGGGCGCGTCGTCGAAGACGATGTTGGCGCCCTTGCCGCCCAGCTCCAGCGTGAGCTTCTTGCGCGAACCGGCGAGCGTGCGGGCGATCTGCTTGCCGACGGCCGTCGAACCGGTGAAGGCGACCTTGTCCACGCCCTCGTGGGCGACCAGCGCGGCCCCCGCGTCCCCGAAGCCCGGCAGGATGTTCACCACACCCCGGGGCAGTCCGGCCTGGCGGCAGATGTCGGCGAAGAACAGCGCGGACAGCGGCGTCGTCTCGGCGGGCTTCAGCACCACCGTGTTGCCGGTGGCCAGCGCCGGGGCGATCTTCCAGGCCAGCATCAGCAGCGGGAAGTTCCACGGGATGACCTGGCCGGCCACGCCCAGCGGGCGCGGCGCGGGGCCGTACCCGGCGTGGTCGAGCTTGTCGGCCCAGCCGGCGTAGTAGAAGAAGTGCGCGGCGACCAGCGGCAGGTCCGCGTCGCGGGTCTCCCGGATCGGCTTGCCGTTGTCGAGCGACTCCAGCACGGCCAGTTCGCGGGAGCGCTCCTGGATGATGCGGGCGATGCGGTAGAGGTACTTGCCCCGTTCGGCGCCGGGCAGCGCCGACCACTTCTCGAACGCCTTGCGGGCGGCCTTCACCGCCGCCTCGACGTCCTCCTCGCCCGCCTGGGCGACCTCGGAGAGGGCCTCCTCGGTGGCCGGGGAGACCGTCTTGAACACCTTGCCGGCCGCGGCCTCGCGGAACTCGCCGTCGACGAACAGCCCGTAGGACGGCGCGATGTCGACCACCGCGCGGGACTCGGGGGCGGGTGCGTAGTCAAAAGTCATCGTGTGCCTCAGTCCACCGTCACGTAGTCGGGACCGGAGTAGCGCCCGGTGCGCAGCTTCTGCCGCTGCATCAGCAGGTCGTTGAGCAGGCTGGACGCGCCGAACCGGAACCACTCGCTGCTCAGCCAGTCGTCGCCGAGTGTCTCGTTCACCATCACCAGGTACTTGACCGCGTCCTTGGTGGTGCGGATGCCGCCGGCCGGCTTCACACCGATCTGCACACCCGTGGCCGCCCGGAAGTCGCGCACGGCCTCCATCATCAGCAGCGTGTTGGCCGGGGTGGCGTTGACGGCGACCTTGCCGGTGGAGGTCTTGATGAAGTCGGCTCCGGCCAGCATCGCCAGCCAGGAGGCACGGCGGATGTTGTCGTACGTGGACAGCTCGCCGTTCTCGAAGATCACCTTCAGCCGGGCGCCGCCGCACACGTCCTTGACGGCCCTGATCTCCTCGAAGACGCGCAGGTAGTGGCCGGCCAGGAACGCGCCCCGGTCGATCACCATGTCGATCTCGTCGGCGCCGGCGGCCACCGCGTCCCGGGTGTCGGCCAGCTTGACGGGCAGGGCCGCCCGGCCCGCGGGGAAGGCCGTCGCGACGGACGCCACCCGCACCTCGGAGCCGGCCAGCGCCTCCTTGGCGGTGGCGGCCATGTCGGGATAGACGCAGATCGCGGCCACCGAGGGCGTCTCGCGGTCCGTGGGGTCGGGGCGGACGCCCTTGGCGCACAGCGACCGGACCTTGCCCGGGGTGTCGGCGCCCTCCAGGGTCGTCAGGTCGATCATGGAGATGGCCAGGTCGATGGCGTACGCCTTGGCCGTCGTCTTGATCGAGCGGGTGCCGAGCTGCGCGGCGCGGGCCTCCAGGCCCACGCCGTCGACGCCGGGCAGGCCGTGCAGGAACCGGCGCAGCGCGGCGTCGGACGCGGTCACGTCCGCCAGTGCGGATACTGCGGTGTGCGTGGATGGCATGGTCACCAGGGCAGCATATCTACGCGCGTAGCAGCCTGTCATCCCCCGGAGCCGAATCCGCGTCGGCCGGCAGGACCGCCCGGACCAGGAATCCGCCCTCCGGCGTCGGGCCCGCCTCCAGCCTGCCGCCCAGCAACTCGGCGCGTTCCCCCATGCCCCGCAGGCCGTGGCCCCCGGTGGGCAGTCCGGCGGCCGGTGGCGGCGGGTCGGCGGACGGGCCGTTGCGCACCACCACCAGCAGTGATCCGCCCGACGCCCGCACCGTCACCTCGACCGGCGCGTCCGGGGCGTACTTGCGGACGTTGGTCAGCGCCTCCTGGACCGTCCGGTACGCCGCCTGCTCCACCGCCTCCGGCCAGCGGGCCCGTCCGGGCGGCCCCCCGCCGGTGAGCCGGGCGTCGAGCCCGCTCTCCGCCACCAGCGCCGGCAGCTCCGCCAGCCCTGGGCTCTCCCGGGCCGACCTCAGTACGCCGACCAGGTGCCGCAGCTCCTCCAGGGTGGCGACGCCCAGCTCCCGGATCGTCCCGGCCCGCTCGCGGCTCTCCGGCTCAGCGGTGGTCACCTGGAGCGCGCCGGCCTGCACGGCGATCAGGCTGACCTGGTGCGACACCACGTCGTGCATCTCGCGGGCCGTCCGGCCGCGAACACCAGCGCGGCGCCGCCCGCGACGAGCCGCGTCCCGGGAACGTCCCGGGCGACCTGGTAGAGCGCGGCCATCGGCGCCAGCAGCAGGTAGCCGGTGAAGGTCGCGGGTAGGACCGCCAGCAGCACCAGCAGCGGCCACCTGCGGCGCAGCAGCAGTACCGCGACGCAGGCCGCGTGCCAGGTCAGCTCCACGGGCGAGGCGAAGCTCAGTATGGTCAGCAGCTCCACCGCCGACGGGATCAGCAGGACCGCGTCCTCCGCGCGGGCCGAGAACCTCATGCCGGCCGCGGCGCGAGAGCGCGGTCCCGCGCGGTCCGGCCGCCGGCCGTTCCTGTTCCGCCACCCGGTCGTGGCCGCCGCGCGTGCTCCCGCGGCCGTTCCCCGTGCGCACGGCACTCCGTTCGGCTCACGACGCCCCCTGTTGTCTGTTCGACAGAACCTAACCCCGCGGTCGGGCCGGGGCGCATCCGCTCCCGGGCGGGCCGGGAGTCCCGTTACGGCCGCCTCGGTCCGACCGGAGCAGGGCGGGGAGTGGGCCCGGGGGGAACTGGAGGGGAGCCGCGTGCTCGCCCTCACCCGGAGTGGGGCGCTGCGGGCGCGAGGATGTGACGGGTATCACGGAGGAAGCGGCGCGGTTCCGTTAAGGGGCGGGCTACCGTTTTTGAGGCAAGCGAACGAAACCGTTTCGTACTGCTACGGGAAGGGGATACGGCCGTGGAAGCGTCCGCCCGCCGCAGCCGGATCACGCCCGAGCGTGAGGCCGAGCTGTACGAGACCGTGCTCGACCTGCTGCGCGAGGTCGGGTACGCGGCGCTCACCATGGACGCCATCGCCGCCCGTACCCGGTCCAGCAAGGCGACCCTCTACCGCCAGTGGGGAGGCAAGTCGGAACTCGTCGTACGCGTCATGCGGCACGGCAAGCCGACGGCCCTCCAGCCGGTCGACACCGGCTCACTCCGGGGTGACCTGCACGCGTTGATCCGGCAGACCGACGACGGCCAGTTGGCGAGGGACTCCGCGCTGATGCGGAGCATCGGCCACGAGGTCTGCGCCAACCCGGAACTGCTCCAGGCGCTCAGGGAGCTGCTGATCGACCCCGAGATGCAGGGGGTCGCCGTCCTCCTTCAGCGGGCCACGGCCCGGGGGGAGGTCCCCGCGGACTCACCCGCCCTGGAGTACGTGCCGCTCATGCTGATCGGCGCCTTCACCGCCCGCCCGCTGATGGACGACGCCCCGATGACGTGCGCCTTCCTCGAGCGGTACGTCGACGCGGTCGTCCTCCCCGCACTCGGCCTCTGACGGCACACGCCGCAGACCACTCCACGCACCCGCACCCGCGCCGCTCCTGTCGGCGGCGCGGTCCCGCACGCCCCTCTCCTGTCCCTCACCCGAACCCACCGGGAGTACCACTCCGTGGCCACACACCTCTACGCACTCGGCCGACTCGCGTTCCGGCGAAGGCACGTCGTCACCCTCGTCTGGGTCGCGCTGCTCGTCCTCGCGGGAGTCGGCGCGGGCACCGCCTCGACGCCCAAGCCCGCCTCGTTCTCCCTGTCCGGCGCCGAGGCGCAGCAGGCGTTCGACCTGCTCGACGAGCGCTTCCCCGGCTCCAGCCCCGACGGCGCCACCGCCCGCGTGGTGTTCCGCGCACCGGAGGGCCAGAAGATCACCGACGCCGCGAACAAGGCCGAGGTCATGAAGACGGTCGAGGCGCTGAAGGGCGGCTCCGACCAGGTCGTCTCGGTGGTCGACCCGTACACCGCCCAGGCCGTCAGCCAGGACGCGTCCACGGCGTTCGTCCAGGTCACGTACCAGGTCCAGGGGCACGAGCTGGCCGAGTCGGCCAAGCAGGCACTGGAGGACACCGTCCACCGGGCGCAGGACTCCGGCCTGACGGCCGAGGTCGGGGGAACCGCCGTCCAGGCGCAGCCCGCGGCGGGCGGGACCGCCGAGGCCATCGGTGTCGCCGTCGCCGCCCTGGTGCTGGTGATCACCTTCGGCTCGCTGGTGGCGGCCGGGCTGCCGCTGCTGAGCGCGCTGATCGGCGTCGGCATCGGCTTCGCCTCGATCTACGCGCTGGCGAACACCCTGAACCTGGGCGACAACACCGGCTCGCTGGCCATGATGCTGGGCCTCGCGGTCGGCATCGACTACGCCCTGTTCATCGTCTCCCGCTACCGGTCGGAACTGGCCCTGGGGCACGAACGGGAGGAAGCGGCCGGCCGGGCCGTCGGCACCGCGGGCTCCGCGGTCGTCTTCGCCGGACTCACCGTCGTCATCGCCCTGGCGGGCCTGTCAGTGGTCAACATCTCGGCGCTGACGAAGATCGGCCTCGGCGCGGCAGCCACCGTCGGCATCGCCGTCCTGGTGGCCCTCACCTTCATACCGGCGATGCTCGGCTACGCGGGTGACAAGGTGGTCTCCCGCAGGAGCCGCACGGCGGACGAGGCGGGCCGGGACGCCCGGGCGGACACCGACCGGCCCAACATGGGCACCCGCTGGGCGCGGCTGGTGATGCGGCGCCCGATCGCCGTCCTGCTCACCGGCACGGTCGGCCTCGGCGTGATCGCGCTGCCGGTGGCCTCCCTGGAACTCGGCCTGCCGGACGACGGCTCCCAGCCGACGTCCACCACCCAGCGCAAGGCGTACGACCTGCTCGCCGAGGGCTTCGGCCCCGGCTTCAACGGCCCGCTCGTCGTGGTGGTCGACGCCGGGAGCAGCGACAACCCCAAGGCCGCCGCCGACGACGTGGCGGGCACCGTGCAGGGCCTGGACGGCGTCCAGGTGGTCACCCCGGCCCAGTTCAACAAGACCGGTGACACGGCGATGATCACCGTCATCCCGGCCTCCGAGCCCAGTTCCGCCGAGACCGAGGACCTCGTCGAGAACATCCGCGACGCCGGTGCCGAGGCCGGGGCCGACTCCGGCGCCAAGGTGCTCGTCACCGGCCAGACGGCGATGAACATCGACTTCTCCCGCACGGTGAGCGACGCCCTCGTCCCCTACCTGGCGCTCGTCGTCGGGCTCGCCTTCCTGCTGCTGATGGTGGTCTTCCGCTCGGTCCTGGTCCCGCTCAAGGCGGCCCTCGGCTTCCTGCTCTCCGTGCTCGCCGCGCTGGGCGCGGTCGTCGCGGTCTTCCAGTGGGGCTGGCTCGCCAGCCTGCTCGGTGTCGAGGAGACCGGGCCGATCATGAGCCTGACGCCGATCTTCATGATCGGGGTCGTCTTCGGTCTGGCCATGGACTACGAGGTCTTCCTGGTCACCCGGATGCGGGAGGCCTTCGTCCACGGCGAGACCCCCGGCCAGGCGGTCGTCACCGGCTTCCAGCACGGAGCCAGGGTGGTCACGGCCGCCGCCCTCATCATGATCGCGGTCTTCGCCGGGTTCATCGGCGCCCACGAGGCGATGATCAAGGTGATGGGCTTCGGCCTCGCCGCCGCCGTGCTGCTCGACGCCTTCGTGGTGCGGATGGCCCTCGTGCCGGCCGTGCTCGCCCTGCTCGGCAGGGCGGCCTGGTGGCTGCCCGCGTGGCTCGACAGGGTGCTGCCCAACGTCGACGTCGAGGGCGAGCGGCTGAACAAGGCGCCGGTGGACGGCTCGTCCCCGGGTGACTCGTCTCCGGAGGGCATGCGGACAGCCCGCGTCTGACACGTCCGCCCGAGCACGAGGAGACCGGGACCGCGCCCGAACGCAGCGCGGTCCCGGTCTCCGCCGTCACCCGTGAAGAGGGGGCCGGTGCGGCAGCGACGGCCCGGCCGGGGGCCCCTCGGGGAGCCGCGGACCGGGCCTCGCCCACCGGGGGAGCAGCCGGTGTCCGCCGATCGGCGCAGCACCGGCCGTCCGGTCGGGCTAGTGGGCGACACCGCGGGGCGAGTCGGTCAAATGTCCACAAAGGGCCACCTATGCTCGCCTGCATGTCCCTCCTCGTACGTCCCGTCGCAGCCCTGACCGGCGCACTCGCGGTGCTGGCGGTCATCGGCGCGTTCACCGTCAACGCGTGGCTCACGGTGCCCGCCGTCATCGGCTTCTCCGTGGTGGTCCACACGCAGCAGCAGCGCTCCGGCGGCTCGGGCTTCCTGCACCGCTCGGAACGCTGGGCGATCCTGGCCGCCGTGGTGATCGCCGGCACGTTGACCCTGCTGTACTGAGACGCCACGACCGCGGCCGGTGACCCTCGGCGGTGCGCCCCCGCGTCGCGGACCGTCCGGTGGCCTGCGGTCGCGGGCCCCGCGCCGGGCGGCGGATAGATGCCGGACCGCAACGTCCGCGATCCGGACGGTCGGGCAGAATCGGTGTCATGACGAGTGAGCCGACGACCCCTTACGCCGACCGCAGCTACCGCTCCGGAACCGCAGTGGCCGGGGGCGTGGTGATGCTGGCCCTCGCGGCCTGGCTGGGCGGCGACGCGATGATCCGGGGCGAGGGCCGCACGCCGCTCGTCGCCGCCGCCGTGCTGCTGCTCGCGGTGCCACTGGTGGTGGCCTTCACGATGCGACCAGCGGTGTACGCCGGCGAGGAACTGCTGCGGATCCGCAACCCGTTCCGGACCATCCACCTGCCGTGGGGCTCGGTGGTCACCGTCCGGGCCGGCTACTCCAGCGAGGTCCTCACGGAGAGCGCGAAGTACCAGCTGTGGGCGATCCCGGTCTCGGTGCGCGAACGCAAGAAGGCCACCCGGCACAACGAGCGGCTCTCCTCCGGCCGGGCGCCCGGCGGACTGCTCGGCATGAGCCGGGTGGAGGACGCCGCGACCGGGCGCCGGGCCCCGTCCGACCAGGCGATCGAGGAACTGCGCGAGCTGGCCGAGCGGCGGGCGGACCGCACGGGCACGCCGACGGTCCGCTGGGCGTACGAGATCCTGGCCCCCATGGCACTCGGCGCGCTGACCCTGCTGGGCTCGCTCGTGCTCGGCTGAACCCGGAAGGAAGCCGGATGGCCGACCTGATCGTCGCGCACACCTCCGCACTGGACACCACGGCGCTCGGTGACGTCCGCGCGCTGCTCGACGAGGCCTTCGAGGACTTCGACGACCACGACTGGGACCACGGGCTGGGCGGCATGCACGTGCTCGTCCGCTCGGACGGTGACCTGCTGGCGCACGCCTGCGTCGTGCAGCGGCGCCTGCTGCACGCCGGGCGCGCGCTGCGCACCGGCTACGTCGAAGGGGTGGCGGTACGCGCCGACCGGCGACGCGGCG
>NZ_BAAHCA010000080.1:0-11092 GCF_054776295.1 Streptomyces sparsus | reverse complement strand
GTGCGGCCGTCGGCCCCGCGCACTCCGGGTGCCGCCTCACGCCGTCGCCGCGGGTGGCGTCCGTCACGGTACGGGTGGACGGCGGTCCCGGACCGATGGCGGACAATGGGCAGCATGCCTTCCGCACCGCCCGACGGCGAACCGATGCCCCGGGACGGGGCACTGCCCGCCTCCGCCCTCGCCGGGGCCGCCGCCCGCCCGCTGGGCTTCTACCTGCACGTGCCGTACTGCGCGACCCGCTGCGGCTACTGCGACTTCAACACCTACACCGCCTCCGAGCTGCGCGGCTCCGGCGGGGCTCTCGCCTCCCGGGACAACTACGCCGAGACCGTCGCCGCCGAGATCCGCCATGCCCGAACGGTCATGGGCGACGACCCGCGCCCGGTGGAGACGGTGTTCGTCGGCGGCGGCACTCCGACGCTGCTGCCCGCCGCCGACCTGGGCCGGATGCTCGCCGCCCTCCGGGAGCAGTTCCCGCTCGCCGACGACGCGGAGATCACCACCGAGGCCAATCCGGAGTCGGTGGACCCCCGCTATCTCGACGAACTGCGGTCCGCGGGCTTCAACCGGGTGTCGTTCGGCATGCAGAGCGCCCGGCAGCACGTGCTGCGCGTGCTGGACCGCACCCACACCCCCGGCCGCCCGGAGGCCTGCGTCGCGGAGGCCCGGTCGGCGGGCTTCGAGCACGTCAACCTCGACCTGATCTACGGCACCCCCGGCGAGAGCGACGACGACTGGCGCGCGACCCTGGACGCGGCGGTGGGTGCCGGCCCCGACCACGTCTCGGCGTACGCGCTGATCGTCGAGGAGGGCACCGGGCTGGCCCGGCGCATCCGCCGCGGCGAAGTGCCCATGACCGACGACGACGTGCACGCCGACCGCTACCTGATGACCGAGCAGGCCCTCTCGGCGGCCGGCTTCCACTGGTACGAGGTGTCGAACTGGGCCACCTCGCGGGCCGCGCGGTGCCGCCACAACGAGCTGTACTGGACCGGCGCCGACTGGTGGGGCGCGGGCCCCGGCGCGCACAGCCACGTGGGCGGCGTGCGCTGGTGGAACGCCAAGCACCCCGGCGCCTACGCCCAGGCACTCGGCGAGGGCCGGTCGCCGGGCGCCGGGCGCGAGGTGCTGAGCGCGGAGGACCGTCGCGTCGAGCGGATCATGCTCGAACTCCGGCTGGTCGAGGGGTGCCCGCTGGAACTGCTCGCCCCGGCGGGCACGAAGGCCGCCCGGCGGGCGGTCGCCGACGGCCTGCTGCGTGAGGATGCCTACGCGGACGGACGTGCCGCGCTCACCCTGCGCGGTCGCCTGCTGGCCGACGCCGTGGTCCGGGACCTGGTGGACTGAGCGGTCCGGCGCGGAACACCCAGGGAACGCCGAGCGGGGAACGCCGAGAGCCCCCTCTCCCGGGGAAAGGAGAGGGGGCTCTCGGTGTGTCCTGCTGTGTGCGCCGCACCCGCGTGGCGAACGCAGGCCGCGTGCAGCGCGAAGGTCGACTCGTCCGGTCGGAGCGGCTGATGAGAGGGAGCCGCCTGCCCTACCGGTTGCGGGGGACGCGAACGCCCCCGCGGATCACTTCTGCAGAGCGGTGACCGACTTGGCCAGCGCCGACTTCTTGTTGGCGGCGTTGTTCTTGTGCAGCACGCCCTTGCTGACGGCCTTGTCGAGCTTGCGGGACGCGACGCCGGCGGCGACGGTGGCCTTCTCGGCATCACCGGCGGCAACGGCCTCGCGGACCCGGCGGACCGCGGTCTTGAGCTCGGACTTGACCGCCTTGTTGCGCTGGCGGGCCTTCTCGTTGGTCTTGATCCGCTTGAGCTGGGACTTGATGTTCGCCACGAAGGAGCCTTTTCAGGTTCGGAGATGGTGTTCCGTGCCGAGCCGCCGTTGAGAAGGCGGGTCAGGCACAGTCGCTCAGGGTACCAGCAGGCCTGCGACCCTCCCAATCGGGAGCGGACCGCCCGCCATGGGAGCATGGAGGGGACCCATCGATCCGCAGCCATGACCCCGACAGGACCCCGCGTGCCCGCGACCCCCTCGAACGTGCCGCTGCCGAGTCGTACCGACCCGGCGCTGATTCGCAACTTCTGCATCATCGCGCACATCGACCACGGCAAGTCGACCCTCGCCGACCGGATGCTCCAGCTCACGGGAGTCGTGGAGCAGCGACAGATGCGTGCCCAGTACCTCGACCGCATGGACATCGAGCGTGAGCGCGGTATCACGATCAAGTCCCAGGCGGTGCGTATGCCGTGGTCGCCCACCGAGGGCGAGGACTCCGGCACCCCGCACATCCTGAACATGATCGACACCCCGGGCCACGTGGACTTCACCTACGAGGTCTCCCGTTCACTGGCGGCCTGCGAGGGCTGCATCCTGCTGGTGGACGCGGCCCAGGGCATCGAGGCGCAGACTCTCGCCAACCTGTACCTGGCGATGGAGAACGACCTCACGATCATTCCCGTCCTCAACAAGATCGACCTGCCGGCCGCTCAGCCGGAGAAGTTCGCCGCCGAACTGGCGCACCTCATCGGCTGTGAGCCGGAGGAGGTGCTGAGGGTCTCCGCCAAGACCGGCGAGGGCGTCGGCGCCCTGCTGGACGAGGTCGTCAAGCTCGTGCCGCCGCCGGTGGGGGACAGGGACGCCCCGGCCCGCGCGATGATCTTCGACTCGGTCTACGACTCCTACCGCGGCGTCGTCACCTACGTGAAGGTCGTCGACGGCAAGCTCGGCAAGCGCGAGCGCATCCGGATGATGTCCACCGGCGCCACGCACGAACTGCTGGAGATCGGCACCAACTCCCCGGAGATGACCGCGGCCGACGGTCTCTCCGTCGGTGAGGTCGGCTACCTGATCACCGGCGTGAAGGACGTCCGCCAGTCCAAGGTCGGCGACACCATCACGCACCTGCACCACGGCGCCACCGACGCGCTGGCCGGCTACAAGGACCCCAAGCCGATGGTGTTCTCCGGGCTCTACCCGCTGGACGGCTCGGACTATCCGGAGCTGCGCGACGCGCTGGACAAGCTCCAGCTCAACGACGCGGCGCTGGTCTACGAGCCGGAGACGTCGGTGGCGCTCGGCTTCGGGTTCCGGGTGGGCTTCCTGGGCCTGCTGCACCTGGAGGTGGTCCGGGAGCGGCTGGAGCGCGAGTTCGGCCTCGACCTGATCGCGACCGCACCGAACGTCGTCTACCGGGTGGTCATGGAGGACGGCGGGGAGCACATCGTCACCAACCCCAGCGAGTTCCCCACCGGCAAGATCGCCGAGGTGCACGAGCCGATGGTCCGCTCGACGCTGCTCGCCCCGAGCGAGTTCGTCGGCGCCATCATGGAGCTGTGCCAGGCGCGGCGCGGCACCCTTCAGGGCATGGACTACCTGTCCGAGGACCGGGTCGAGCTGCGCTACACCCTGCCGATGGCCGAGATCATCTTCGACTTCTTCGACGCGTTGAAGTCCAAGACCCGCGGTTACGCCTCCCTCGACTACGAGCCCACCGGCGAGCAGTGCAGCGACCTGGTCAAGGTGGACATCCTGCTGCACGGCGACAAGGTGGACGCCTTCTCCGCCATCGTGCACAAGGACAAGGCGTACGCCTACGGCGTGCGGATGGCCGGCAAGCTGCGCGAGCTCATTCCCCGGCAGCAGTTCGAGGTGCCCATCCAGGCCGCCGTCGGCGCCCGCGTCATCGCACGTGAGACGGTGCGGGCCATCCGCAAGGACGTGCTCGCCAAGTGCTACGGCGGCGACATCTCCCGCAAGCGCAAGCTGCTGGAGAAGCAGAAGGAGGGCAAGAAGCGCATGAAGGTGGTGGGCCGCGTCGAGGTCCCGCAGGAGGCCTTCATCGCCGCGCTGTCCAGCGACGACAACACCGACACGAAGAGCAAGAAGTAGGCCGGAAGTCACGCCGTGGGCGCCCGGGTCGGACATCGCGTCCGGCCCGGGCGTCTTCTGTGTGGGCGGCCGTCCCGCCCGGGCGCCCTCCGCGCGCCGGCGCACCAGGCGGGCGCGTCCGCAACGGCAGCCCGGTCGGGTGCGTCAACCCGCAGCGGCCCGGTCGGTGGAAATCGCCGGCTGCCGCGTTTCCCCGGACGGCCGCAGCCCGTTAACCCGCTGAACGTTCATTACAGCGCGACGTCAGCACGACACGACGTCACCGTCACGTGACGTCACGTTGACGCAGCGAGAGCACGACGGAACGAGAGAGAGGGATGCGTGCAGTGAGGTACACGAAGGCCGCAGCGATGGTCGCCGGCTCCCTGCTGGCGGTGGGCGTCGGAGCCTCTCCGGCCGCGGCCGGCGACGGCACGCCCGTCCTGGAAGACGCACTGGCGCACGACGGCCCGGTCTGCGGGACACTGGGATCAGTGGAGGCCCCGACCGACCAGACGCACCTCGACCTGGGCGAGAACCAGCCCTCGTACGAGGCGGGGGCGGGCGGTGTACTGCAGGAGGCCTGCGGCTCCGCGGGAACCGTCAACCCGTTCGCGGACCAGGCGCGGGCGGCCGGCGGTACGCCGATGCTGGGCGGTCTGCCACTCGGGTGAGCGCCCGTGCGGTGACCGTGTGCAAGGGAAAATGACGGGCTCACGGCCCCTTACATCCCGGGGCTGTGGCCTTTACTCTGATCACCGCTCGAGAGTTACTCGTGAGTCACCCCCCAGCAACGCAGCGGGCCCCGGAGGATGTCGTGAGCGACACACAGTCCCAGATCGATAACCGCCCGCCCTCGGTGGCGACGCTCTTCCTGGAGCGGATCGAAGCCACCCCGGAGGGTGAGGCGTATCGGTACCCCGTGCCGGCAGCAGGCGGAACCGGTCCGGACGAATGGAAATCCTACAGCTGGGCCGAGGCCGCCGAACGCGTTTTCGCCATCGCCGCCGGACTGATCGACCTGGGGGTGGAGTCGGAGCAGCGCGTGGCGGTCGCCTCCAACACCCGGGTCGACTGGATCCTGGCCGACCTCGGCATTCTCTGTGCGGGCGCGGCCACCACCACCGTCTACCCCAGCACCAACGCGGAGGAGACGGCCTACATCCTGGCCGACTCCGACAGCCGGGTGCTGATCGCCGAGGACACCACCCAGCTGGCCAAGGCGCGCGAACGCCGCGCCGAGCTCCCCCAGCTCCGGCACGTCGTGCTGATCGATGCCGACGGTGAGGGCCGGAGCCACCCGGACGACCCCGACGGCTGGGTACTGACGCTCGACGAGCTGATGCAGCGCGGCAGGGCCTACCTGGAGAAGCACCCGGAGGCCGTCAAGAACACCGTCGCCGGGCTGCGCAAGGACCAGCTGGCGACGTTGATCTACACCTCGGGCACCACCGGCAAGCCCAAGGGCGTGCGGCTGCCGCACGACTGCTGGTCGTACATGGCCAAGGCCATCGCCTCGACCGATCTGGTGCACAGCGACGACGTGCAGTACCTGTGGCTGCCGCTGGCCCACGTCTTCGGCAAGGTCCTCACCGCGGGCCAGATCGAGGTCGGCCACGTGACCGCGGTGGACGGACGCATCGACAAGATCATCGAGAACCTGCCGGTCGTGCAGCCCACCTACATGGCCGCGGTGCCGCGCATCTTCGAGAAGGTCTACAACGGCGTCGCCGCCAAGGCCCGGGCCGGGGGCGGCGCCAAGTACAAGATCTTCCGGTGGGCGGCGGGCGTGTCCCGCGAATACGCCCGGGTCACGCAGGAGAACTTCCGCCGGACCGGCACCGCGTCGGCACCGGCCGGGCTCAAGGCCAAGCACGCCATCGCCGACAAGCTGGTCTACAACAAGCTGCGCGACGCCTTCGGCGGTCGGCTGCGGGCGTGCGTCTCCGGCTCGGCGGCGCTCGCCCCGGACATCGGCTACTTCTTCGCCGGCGCCGGCATCCACATCCTGGAGGGCTACGGGCTCACCGAGTCCAGCGCGGCGAGCTTCGTCAACCCCGGTGAGGCTTACCGCACCGGCACGGTCGGCAAGCCGCTGCCCGGGTGCGAGGTGCGCATCGCCGACGACGGCGAGGTGCTGCTCCGCGGCCCCGGCATCATGCAGGGCTACCACGGCCTGCCGGAGAAGACAGCCGAGGTGCTGGAGTCCGACGGCTGGCTGCACACAGGTGACATCGGGGAGCTGTCGGACGACGGCTACCTGCGGATCACCGACCGCAAGAAGGACATCTTCAAGACCTCCGGCGGCAAGTACGTCGCCCCGGCGGAGGTCGAGGGCCAGTTCAAGGCGGTGTGCCCGTACGTGTCCAGCATCCTGGTGCACGGCGCCGACCGGAACTTCTGCACCGCGCTCATCGCCCTGGACGAGGCCGCCATCATGGGCTGGGCCGCCGAACACGGCCTGGCGGGCAAGAGCTACGCCGACGTGGTCACCTCACCCGAGGTGCACGAGCTGATCGGCGGTTACGTCGAACGTCTCAACCAGGGCCTGCAGCGCTGGCAGACGATCAAGCAGTTCCGCGTGCTGCCGCGCGACCTGGACGTGGAGCACGGCGAGCTGACCCCGAGCCTCAAGCTCAAGCGGCCCGTCGTGGAGCGCGAGTTCGGGCACCTGCTGGAGGAGATGTATACCGGCGCCCGGGAGCAGTGACGGCCCCCGGAGCAGGACCCTGAACGCCGTCCCACCGCGGGGGCGGGCCCGGTGCGACACCGCCGGGTCCGCCCCCGCGGCGCTGCCGGGCACGCCCCCGGGCACGCGCGCGGGACGTCACGTCACGTCACGGAGGTTCGACGGCCGATACCCGGTGCTTCCACACCTGTGCGTCGAGCAGCGCCGCACTCCGCTCGGGTTCCGGGCCGCCGCCGCGGAACCGGGCGAGCGCGTCGTCCGACTCCCACTGCTCGTACACGTTGATGCGCCCCGGCTCGATCGGGTCGGCCGCCAGCACGAAGTCCAGGCACCCGGGCGTCTCCCTTGCCTGCTCGACGACGCGGCGGCAACCGGTCAGGTACGCGGACCGCTCGCCCGGGTCCACCCGGAGCCTGCCGGACACGATGATCACGTTCGCCCTCCCGTTCCTCGGCGTACCGCCCGGAGCCGCTGCACAGCAGCGGGGGCGGCCCTCCCGGGAACAGACGCCCCGGCGGCCGGAAAGTCATCGGTCGCCGTCCGCTCCCGATCCCGTTCCAGTGCGCCACCGCCCGTCGCGCATCAGCACCCGGCCCGGCAGTTCGTGCTCCTCCCGCCAGGCCCGCAGCGTCACCGGACGGAAACGCAGGAAGACGTAGTCCTCCCGGCCGCGCGGATCCCAGCCGGTCTTGGCCGCGAACGCACGGCCCTCGGCCTCCGTGGGCCCCTCCGGCCCGACCGGTTCCACGTCCGCCTCGATGTGGACGACGTCCCGGGTGTGGCCGGTGCCCAGCACGGCCCGGCCGCCGTCTCGCAGGTTCCGGGCCGTCGGCGTCGTCCTCCGGGTGCTCATCAGCAGGACGCCGTCGACGTGGACGAACGACAGCGGCACCATGCAGGGCCGCCCGTCCGGTGAGGACGTGGCCACCCACACGTCCAGGTCCGACTCCCACCGCTGCCGCACATCGGCCTCCCGCTGCCGCGCGGTGCGCGGCGGGGCCGTCCCTGTCTCTGCCATACCGGCACGCTAGCGGGCCCGGTCCCCGGGGCACATCGGGCAACGGACGCAGGGCCGGTGACCGAGGACGCCTCCGCCCGACGGCTGCGGTCCGACGGCTGCGGTCCCGTCCGGCGGTCCCGGTTCCGCCGCCTCGTCCTGCGGTCACGGTTCCGCCGCCTCGTCCCGAGGGCTGGGCGCGGCGCGTTCTCAGGCGGGGCCTACGGTTGTTCCAACCAGCCTTCGTGCTCGGCGACCAACGCCTCGAGCCGTTGCGCGTCGAGGCGACCGTCACCGTCCTCGACGACCACCAGCCACTGGGCGTCCTCGGCGTCGTCCTCACCGGCGAGCGCGTCGCGGACGAGCTGCGGCTCCTGCGGCAGCGCGAAGGTGTCGGTCAGTTCCTCGGCCACCTGCTCGGCGGCGTCCCGGTCGGGCAGTACCAGTACATGACGTGCGTCGCTCACCCGGCCATTCTGCCGGAACCAGGCCCCGGCTCCGAAGCGGCCCGGGGCCGCGCGGGCAGCGCACGGACGGGTAGCGCTGCGGAGCTGTCCGAGCGTCGTGGCATGCTGGGCGGCGATGCCCCCGAAAGCCAAGAAGTCCCGCTCGGACGATCCGCTGGCACCGCTCACCGTCGCGGTCGGCCAGGAGGACCTGCTCATCGACCGTGCCGTACGCGAAGTGACGGACGCGGCACGCACCGCCGACCCCGACACCGACGTGCGCGACCTCGCCCCCGGTGAACTGCAACCCGGCACGCTCGCCGAGCTGACCAGCCCCTCGCTGTTCGCGGAACGCAAGGTGGTGATCGTCCGCCAGTCGCAGGACCTGCCGGCCGACACGGTGAAGGACGTCAAGGCCTACTTCGCCTCGCCCGCGGAGGAGATCACCCTGGTGCTCGCCCACGCGGGTGGCGCCAAGGGCAAGGGGCTGCTCGACGCGGCACGCAAGGCCGGTGCCCGTGAGGTGGCCTGCGCGAAGCTGACCAAGCCCGCCGACCGACTGGCGTTCGTGCGCGGCGAGTTCCGCGCCGCCGGTCGCTCCGCGACCCCGGAGGCCACCCAGTCCCTGGTGGACGCGATCGGCGGTGACCTGCGTGAACTCGCCTCGGCCTGCGCCCAACTGACCTCGGACATCGAGGGCACCATCGACGAAGCCGTCGTCGCCCGCTACTACACGGGCCGCGCGGAGGCGTCCAGCTTCGCGGTGGCCGACCGGGCCGTGGAGGGCCGAGCGGCTGAGGCGCTGGAGACCCTGCGGTGGGCGCTGGCCACGGGCGTCGCCCCGGTCCTCGTCACGAGCGCGCTCGCCCAGGGTGTGCGTGCCATCGGCAAACTGGCCTCCGCCCCCGGCGGGATGCGACCGGGAGACCTGGCGCGGGAACTGGGCATGCCACCGTGGAAGATCGACCGGGTGCGGCAGCAGATGCGCGGCTGGTCGGCGGACGGAGTGGCCACGGCGTTGCAGGCCGTGGCCGACGCCGACGCGGCGGTCAAGGGCGGCGGCTACGACCCGGCCTACGCACTGGAGAAGGCCGTCGTCACCATCGCCGGGGCCGCCCGCTCACGCTGACTCCCTCGCCGTCCGCCGGAGCAGCCCGACCGCAGCACACGACGGTGCGCCGCGGCCCGCCGTGAGGGCTCTCCGTCGTGGCGACGTCAGATGTCGCCCTCGCCGCGGCTGGGCGTGTTCCCGCCCTCGCCGCCGGGCTTCTTCAGCGCTTCCAGCGTCGCGCGCGTGTCGGTCGTGAGCATCTCCTGGAGCCGGTCCTTGGTCATCCGGTCGGCGGAGCTGCGGGAAGTGATCTCGCTCCACTCCATCGTGGTTTCGACCCAGCCGTCCCGCACCGCCAGCATCGCCCAGCGCAGCCGGTCGTCGCGCTTGGCGCGGTCCGTGACCAGGTAGGCCTCCTCTCCCAGCCCGTCAACCGCCTCCACGCCGTACTCCGACGTGTCGCTCGACCGGCTCTTGTACGCCTCCATCCGCGCGGCGAACTCGCCTGCCGGGTCGGTCTTCTTGTGCCAGGCCGCCTGGAAGCTGACGTACGTCGTGTCGTAGCTGCGGGCGTTCGGCGCCTTGAGCCGAACGCTGCACTGGCTGGAGTCCAGCGCCTCGTGCCGTGCGTGGTATCCGGTCGGCCCGCGGCTGGAGTCCTCGGCGTAGTGCCCGCGCAGGGCGGACGTGTCCAGAGCCCCGCACAGGTCCTGGTGGTAGTGGTATCCGGCCAGGTCCGCCTCCGGCTCGCTCTTCAGCCCTCCGGAGGCGATGACGGCGGCGGCCCACACCGCCGAGGCCAGCAGGACGCCGCTGAGCCCCCAGGCCCAGCCGGGCAGCCCGGTGCGCGGCGGCCCTGCGGGCGGACCGGGCGGCACGCCATGGCCGGGCGGCGGCATCGCGTAGTTCCCCGCGGGCTGCGCGTAGGGATTGGGCGGCGACGGCTGGGCGTACGGATTGTGCGGTGGATCCCCCGGTATGGACATACAGGGAAGATACCGCCGGACGGTTCGTCCTACCCACTCGTTCGGGGGCAGGTGGCAGCAACCGCCGCCGGATTGCTCGGCGCCGCCCGGCCCGGACTCCGTGGGCCCGCCCCGCCACACCGGTGACCGCGACGTCCCCGTCGGTGTCGGTACGGAGCACGGCGGTGCCGCCGGAACGCAGGGCCCGGACCGTGGACGGCGCCGGGTGGCCGTAGGAGTTGCCGGCGCCGGTGGAGATCAGGGCCAGTCGCGGCCTGAGCCGTTCCAGCAGCGCCGGGTGCTGGTAGGCCGAACCGTGGTGAGCGACCTTCAGCACGTCCACGCGCGGCAGGTCGGGACGCTGTGCCAGAAGCTGCTGTTGGGCGGGCGGTTCGAGGTCTCCGGGCAGGAAGACGGTGAGCCCGCCGGTCTGCAGCAGCAGGGTGACGCTCGAGTCGTTCGAGCCGAAACCGGCGACGGTGTCCGGTGGCCAGACCACCTCCCAGCTCAGCCCTCGGCCGATGCGGCGCCGCTCCCCGGCCCGCGCCGTGACCACCGGGACGCCCGCCTCCCGTGCCACCCGGTCCACGAACGCGGCCTGCCCCGGCGTCTCCCGCACGGGAGACGTCTGGATGGCGCCCACCGCCCGCCCCTTCAACACCCCGGGCAGGCCCGCCACATGGTCGGCGTGGAAGTGGCTGACGATCACCATGGGCACCCGGCGGACCCCGAGCCGCCGCAGGCAGCCGTCGATCAGCACCGGGTCGGGGCCGGCGTCGATGACGAGGGCCGTGCCCGCACCCGCAGCCAGCACCAGACCGTCCCCCTGCCCCACGTCACAGGCCACGACCCGCCAGCCGGGAGGAGGCCAGCCGGTGATGACCCGGCCGAGCGGGGCCGGGCGCAGCACCGCCACCAGGAGCAGCAGGGCGCAGCAGCCGACCAGCCAGGGGTGCTGGAGCACTCGCCGGGCCAGCAGCGCGCATACGAGGGTGGGCGCTGCCAGCAGCAGCGCGCCCCACCAGCCGTCGGGCCAGGTGATCTCGGCCCCGGGCAGCGCGGCGCCCGTGC
>NZ_BAAHCA010000079.1:0-11137 GCF_054776295.1 Streptomyces sparsus | reverse complement strand
CGATCCGGCCGTCCCAGGCCGGCCGGGACGCGGGGACCCAGTTCGGCGCGTTCCACCGGGGGCGGAACGCGCAGAGCGACGCCGCGGCGCCGGAGCCCGAGGCCACACCGCCGCACGAGTAGCGGCACCACAAGCTTGCAAAGGGCGCACCCGGGGTTGCCCGCCCTACTTTCACGCACGAGAAAAGTCAGATTGGAGGCACGGGCAGACGGTCGCCCGCACGGCGCCCGTCCGTCCCACGCACACCATGCAGACCACTGACAACAGCCTGACCTGGCTCCTCGAGAGCCTGCTGGAACGCACACCCGGCACCCGGCACGCCCTCGTGCTTTCGCGTGACGGCCTGAAACTCTGCTGGAGCGAAGCGCTCTCCCTGGACCAGGCGGACCAGCTGTCGGCCATCTGCTCGGGCATCCAGGCCCTCGCACAGGGCGCCTCGGTGGAGTTCGGCAGCGGCTCGGGGGGTGTGCGGCACTCCATGACGGAGTTCCACGGCGGCCTGCTGTTCATCGTCGAGGCGGGTGACGGCGCGCACCTGGGAGTGGTCGCGGACGAGGGCGCCGACCCGAGCGTCGTCGGCCACCAGATGACCGAACTGGTCGAGCAGATCGGCGAGCACCTGCGGGCGGAGCCCCGGACGACGCCGCAGAAAGGCCTGTCCTCGTGAAGCGCCGGCCGGTGGACACCGGTGATCCCGATCGGCTGTACACCGTCACCGGTGGCCGCAGCCGCTCGGACGACGGCACCTTCGACCTGGTCACACTGATCGTCCGCGAGTCCGAGGCATCACCCGGCATGCAGGGCGAGCACGTGCGGATCCTGGAGATGTGCCGGCATCCCACCGCCGTCGTGGAGATCGCCGCCGAACTGCGACTGCCCGTCACCGTGGTCAGGATCCTGCTGAGCGACCTCCTGCTGACCGGCAAGATCACCGCCCGTCAGCCGCGCGCGGCGCGGTCGGTCGCCTCGATGCCCGATTCCGACCTCTTGAAGGAGGTGCTGCATGGACTCCGCAACCTCTGAGCTGCCGGGTCGGACGCCGCTGGACGACGCGGCCGAGACCGGGCTGAAGATCGTCGTGGTGGGCGGGTTCGGGGTGGGCAAGACCACCCTCGTCCGCTCGGTGAGCGAGATCCGGCCGCTGAACACCGAGGAGGTGATGACGCAGGCCGGCGTAGGCGTCGACGAGACCTCGGTGGCCTCGAAGACCACCACGACGGTGGCCTTCGACTTCGGACGCATCAGCCTCAACCAGCGCATGGTGCTGTACCTGTTCGGCGCGCCCGGGCAGGAGCGGTTCTGGTTCCTCTGGGACCGGCTGTTCTCCGGCACGCTCGGTGCGGTGGTGCTCGTCGACACCCGCCGGATGAGCGACTCCTGGTACGCGATCGACCGGCTCGAGTACCACCGCACCCCGTTCGTGGTGGCGGTCAACCGGTTCGACGACGCCTCCGCGCACTCGCTGGAGGAGATTAGGCAGGCTCTGGCGCTGCCCGAGCACGTGCCGCTGATCGACTGCGACGCACGCATCAGGTCGTCGGGCAAGGACGTCCTGATCACCCTCGTGGACCACCTGTACGAACTGGCCATGGCCCGGGAGATGACACCGTGACCGACCCCACCGGCTCCTCCACCGAGCAGGACGCGCCTCCTGGCTGCCCCGCGCACGCGGGAGCGGTGCGGCTGAGCGGGCTGGAGTACCAGCAGACGCCGTCCGAGCTGTACCGCACACTGCGCCGGGAGCACGGTTCGGTGGCCCCCGTGCTGCTGGACGGGGACGTCCCCGCCTGGCTGGTGCTGGGATATCCCGAGGTCAGCTACGTCACCAGCCAGGACCAGCTGTTCGCCCGGGACTCGCGCCGGTGGAACCAGTGGGACAGGATCCCGCCGGACTGGCCGCTCATGCCGTTCGTCGGCTACCAACCGTCGGTGCTGTTCACCGAGGGCGACGAGCATCAGCGGCGCGCCGGAGTGATCACCGAGGCGCTGGAGACGGTGGACCAGTTCGAGCTGGCCCACGAGTGCCGGCTGCTCGCCGACCAGTTGATCGACACGTTCGCCGGCAGCGGCCGCGCGGAGCTGATGGGTTCCTTCGCGCACACGCTGCCGATGCGGGCGGCGGTCCAGATGTGCGGCATGCCCGCGGGCGCGGAGGACACCGAGGACCTGGTGCGCGACCTGCAGATGTCGCTGGACGCCGGGGAGGGTGACGACCCCGTCGCGGCGTATGTGCGGGTGCAGGGGCGGATTCAGCAACTGGTGAAGGAAAAGCGGCAGTTGCCGGGTGCGGACGTCACCTCGCGCATGCTGCTGCACCCGGCGGAGCTGACCGACGAGGAGGTCGTGCAGGACCTGATCTCGGTGATCGCCGCCGCGCAGCAGCCGACCGCGAACTGGATCTGCAACACGCTGAGGCTGCTGCTGACCGACGACCGGTTCGCGCTGAACGTCTCCGGCGGCCGGCTCAGTGTCGGTCAGGCACTGAACGAGGTGCTGTGGCTGGACACGCCGACGCAGAACTTCATCGGCCGCTGGGCGGTGCGGGACACCCAGTTGGGCGGCCGGCACATCCGGGCCGGCGACTGCCTGGTGCTGGGCCTGGCCGCGGCCAACACCGACCCCCAGATCTGGCCGGACTCGCACGGGGGCGCGGAGAACTCCGCGCACCTGTCGTTCAGCAACGGAGAGCACCGCTGCCCGTACCCGGCGCCGCTGCTGGCGGACGTGATCGCCCGCACGGCGGTGGAGACCCTGCTGGAACGGCTGCCGGACGTGGTGCTGGCGGTGGAGCCGGGGGAGCTGACCTGGCGTCCCTCGATCTGGATGCGTGGCCTGACGGCGCTGCCCGTGGAGTTCACGCCGGTCGTGCACTGAGCGAGCCCTCCCGGCCCGGCGGCCCCCGACGGGGCTTGCCGGGCCGGGACCCGGTCGGTGGGACCCGCCGCTCAGCCGGCGGTGGGGGTGAACTCGACCGGCAAGGACTGCGGGCCGCGGGTGAACACACCCTCCTCGGTGGGATCGAAACCCGGGGCCGGCCGGAGGTCGGGCATGGCGTCGAGCAGTTGGTCGACGCCGATCTCGACCTCGGCCTTGGCCAGCAGCGCACCCACGCAGAAGTGCCGCCCGAGGGCGAACGCGAGGTGGTCGGCGGCTGCGGAGAACGCGGTGGTGGTGGTCAGGTCCTCGCGGTGGATGTCGAAGCGGTCCGGGTCCCGGTAGCGCTGCTCGTCCCGGTTGGCCGCGCCGATCAGGCAGGTGACGGTGGCGCCCGCGGGTATCGCACCGCCGCTCAGCTCGACCTCGCGGGCCGTCTGCCGCATGATCATGTGGACCGGAGGGGTGAAGCGCAGCGTCTCGGCGAAGGCACGCGCGATGAGGCTGCGATCCTCCTGTACGGCGGCGAGCTGCTCGGGGTGGGCCAGCAGGTTGGCGAAGATGCTGGCGATCGCCTTGTCCGTGGTCTCGCCGCCCGCCGCGAGCAGCAGGCTGCAGAACGCCTTGATGTCCTCGTCGCTCATCCGCACCCCGTCGACCTCCGCGCGGCAGAGCGTGGACAGCAGGTCGTCGCCCAGGCTGTCGCGGCGCTGCTGGATGATCGGGATCATGTACTCGGCGAACTCGACACGGGTGCGCTCCCCGGCGGCGGCGACCTGGGGGTCGCCGGACAGGTTGCCCAGGAAGGCGATGACGGCGGTGTACCAGCCGTGGAACCGCGCGTGGTCGGCCTTGTCGAGGCCGAGCATGTCGGCGATGACGTTCACGGGAAAGCGGGTGGCGTAGTCCGTGACGAGATCGACGGAGCCGGTGTGGCGGAAGGCGTCGATCAGTTCCCGCGAGTTGCGCTCGATGACCGGCAGGAACTTCTGCTGCAGGTCGGCGCCCCGGAAGGCGGGGGCGACGAGGGCCCGGCGCACGGCGTGTTCACGTCCGCTGAGCTGAAGGATCGTTTTGCCATGGACGGGCTCGATCTGCCAGTCGTAGTTGTCGGTCGTGAACTCCGACTGCTTGTCCTTGAAGACGCGCTCGACGTCCTCGTAGCGCGAGATGATCCAGCTGTTGGTGGCCTCGTGCCAGATCAGCGGCGCGTGCTCACGCATGACCCGGTAGGCCGGGTAGGGGTTCGCGGCGAACTCCGGGGAGAGTATGTCAGGGACCTGTTGCGCGGTGGACATGGAGCTCCTCGGTCGGTATGGGGCAACGCACTTCAGGCTATTGATCATTCAACTGTGAAAACAGCCCGGTCCTGGCCGACCTCGCGCGTTCCCACTCCGGTGCGCACGGGACGGGTCGCCACCGCCGGGGCACCCGCCGCACAGGCCGGAGCAGTCGCCGGCCGCCCCGCCGTTGCCGCGGGCCGGGGCGTCGGCACGGGCGAGACGAGCGGTTCGGCCGGGTTTTTCCGAGCCCCCGCAGGACACGACGTGCTCCGGCACACCACCTCCGGCAGTGACGCGTTGTGGCCACCACCTCCGCCACAGTGGCCGGAGGACGGCGGCACGCCGCTGCCACGATGGCCGAAAACAGCCCTCGCGCCGCGGACCGGAGCGCCCACGCCACGCAGCGGACGCGCCCTCGGCGCGGCAACCGGGAAAGCCGCGAAGCCCGACTCCGCGCCAGCCGCCCCGCTGCCCCTGTGCCGCCACGTGCGGACAAGCGGACCGAGCAGCAGCGTCGTTGGCGGAAGCCGTCCCCGACCCGCACCCGGACCGCTGTGACAAGCCGGGCCCGACCGCCGGCTTGCCGGAGCGCACGGTACGCAGGCCGCGGCACCGGGTGATTGTCAGTGGCCTCTCCTACGGTTTCGAGCAATGAGACCTGCTGGAAAGGCCGCAGGTCCGGGGAGGGGTCCGCCATGTCTGCCGCGTCCACGGTGTCGACGACGTATCTGGAGCTGTCACAGGAAGACGGTGCCGCGCACAAGTTCTACGAGGTGACCGTCGACGGCCAGGTCGTGACGGTGCGGTACGGACGGATCGGCGCTGCCGGGCAGACACAGACGACGACGTTTCCCACGACGGCGAAGGCGCGGACCGCGGCCGAGAAGAAGGTCGGGGAGAAGGTCCGCAAGGGATACGCCCCGGCCGTTCCGGGGCAGCGCGCCCCGCGCACGGTGACCCGGCGTCAGGTCGCCTCGGCCCCGTCCACCGCGCGCGCCGTGGCGCCCGTGCTGTGGCGGTTCCGCACCGGCTCCTCGGCGTTCGGTATCCACGTCGACGACGAGCACTGCTGGGTCGGCAACCAGTCGGGCGACGTCTACACCCTGGACCACGACGGCGGCGTCCTCGCCCGCTTCAACCTGCCGGACGGCGTGAAGTGCCTGGTCGCCGACGACTTCTGGATCTACGCGGGCTGCGACGACGGCAAGGTCTACGACCTGTCCTCGAAGCTGCCGTTCGCGGCGTACGACATCGCTGCGGACGTCGACATCTTCTGGCTCGACATCCACGAGGGCGTCCTGAACGTCTCGGACCGCGAAGGCCGGGTGACCGTCATCGACCACGAGGACGAGCACCAGTGGGCGCGCCGGAGTCAGGGTGACCACGCCTGGATGGTCCGCGCGGACGACCGGGCCGTCTACCACGGGCACCACCGGGGCGTCACCGCCTACGCGCCCGACGGCGGTGGCGAGCTGTGGCACACGCCCACCCGCGGCGGCGTCCTGTTCGGCTGGCAGGAGGACGACGCCGTGTACGCGGGAACCGCGCACCGCGTGGTCCAGCGGCTGTCGAAGGCGAATGGCGCGGTCGAGGCCACGTACGCCTGTGACAGCCCGGTGTACTCGTGCGCCACCTCACCCAGCGGGCGCTTCGTCTTCGCCGGTGACGCGGCGTCGTCCGTGTACTGCTTCGACCGGGACGGCACACGCCTGTGGAAGCTCGGCACGGGCGGCGGCTCTGCGCTGTCGATGCAGTACCACGACGGGCGGCTGTACCTGGTGACGACGGACGGTTCGCTGGTGTGCGTGGACGCAAGCGAGGCGGCCATCTCCGCGGCGCAGCACGGCACGGTGCCGGTGGCGCGGGACGTCAAGCTCGCCGCGGCACTGCCGACCTACGCGCCGGCCACTGCCGCGACCGAAGTGACCACGGTGGCCCACGCTCCCGCCGGGGCGGTCGTCGTGGAGTGCGTCCAGGACAACGGCCGCCTCCGCGTGCACGTGGTGTCCGAGGGCTACGACGGCTCCTGGAACGTCCAGTTCCCGCGCGCGATACGGCAGCCCGGCGCGCGCTACGTCGTGGACGCCCTGCACCCGGCGGCCGGCGGCTTCTACCGGGTCCGCGGTGACATCCGACGCCTGCTGTGACCCGTAAGGGTGCGGCCTGCCCGCGACGTCCGACGAGCCCCAACCTCCGATGGCCCAGGGCCGGTTCACCCACTCGCATCGGCACCACCGCGTTCGGCGAAACGGCGGAGCAGCTCAGCGCTCTCAGCTGGGAAGGCGTGGGCGACAGCCATGCGCACCACGTCCTCCCGCTGCTCCGAGCGCGTAGTTGGGCGACAGGGCGAACCGCGGCCACGGCCTGGCTCGTGCGTCCCCTTGTCTTCCACCCAACCGGGTAGGGGACAAGGGGACAACAGACAGGCGGGGCATCGTGTTTCACCTAGTCACCCCGGCCCCAACAGCCGTCTCAGCGACCTGAGTCGCACCGGCTCGGTGGCCGCGAGTACTCACAGAGGGGAGCAGCCCGTGGCGATGAAGGCCAAGCTTCTGACGTTCATCGTCGTCGGACTGGCAACGGGCGTGATCATGCTCCTCGTGGCAGTCTCGGAGAGCGGGCCGAGCAAGGTGATCCCCTCATCCTAGGAACCGGCGCCATCTGCTCCTCTTCCGTGCTGGCCTTTACGACCTTGCGCGGGCTGAAACAAGGCCGTCAGGCCTGAGCACCCGATCTCGGCAGGTACCGCTGCGCTTGCAGCCGCCGACTCCTCGGCTCCCGAGCGGCTGAGCGCACACCGCGCCCGACCCTGACGCGCGGACGGTCGGGAGAGACGGTTCGCGTCAAGGGGTCAGCTGCAACCTCAGTGCCGCGAGAGACAGGGCCTGGCACCTCACATCGGTGGTGGGAAGAAGTGGGATTTTTCTGTCTGAGAGGAGGGCGGCACTGAGCCCTGTGGTGGCGCGTCAGAAACTCGCCGGGTGGGTGGACTTCTACGGGTTGTGTCTTCAGGACGCCGACGACACGGCGGTGCCGGTGCTCTATCCCGAGGACCGTGAGCAGGGCGGACGTTTCCTGGTGGCGCTGGAGGGCCGACTGGACATCGAGAGCGCCGGCCACTCCCACACCGCTGCCCTGGAGGTTGAGGTGTGGGACAGGGAGCCCCCGGAGGAGACCGAAGCGTGGGACGAGGTGTCAGAGGCGACGGTGCGCACAGCCTCGGGCGAGCTGGCGGTGTGGTCGGTGGCGGGTGGGCCGGCTCCGGAGGGGATCGAGTTGGGCGCCCCGGGCCTGTGGCGATTGCGGGTGGGCTGCCGGGGCCGCAGCCGGGTCGCGGTCCTTGCGCAGGAATCGGAAGAACCGGTCGAAGGAGTGGAGCGTTACACCGTCCGGGCCTGGAAAGTGGCCGAGTGGTAGGCGCGGGCCGCGCTCACCCGTCGGGCTTCAGATACCGCGGAGCCGGATGAAGCAGCCGGCGGCGTGCCGCCCGGTTGTCACGCGTGCTTCCCCGGTGATCGGCCGGTTCAGCGCCGGCGACTGGCCCGGCGCCGCCCACCAGCCCGCCCGTAGGGGCGATGAGGCCACCGGCGCGGTGCCGATGGGTAGTCTCCCGACGCCGCCCCGGCACACGGCCGGAGCCGACTCGCCCGGAGGCGCCATGGCGACCGAACCCGATCTCCGCACCGACCGCCCCCACCCCGCCCGCATCTACGACTTCCACCTCGGCGGCGCCGCCTACCACCAAGGCGATCTGCGCCGACCAGCGGAGATCCTCTCCTCTCCCGCGCTGCGCGAGACGTTGGACCTGTCCCAGCCCGTGGCGCTGTCCCTCAACGCCGTGATGCACTTCGTGCTCGACGACGAGGGCCCGCACGAAATCCTGCGCACCCTGCTGGACGCACTGCCCTCCGGCAGCTTCCTGGAGATGTCCCACGGCACCGCTGACCTGCTGCCCGATCACGTTCTCAAGGGCGTCGCCGAATACGCCAAGGGCGGCGTGCCCGTGCAGATGCGCACGCGCGCGGAGGTCGAAGCGTTCTTCACCGGGCTGCACATGATCGACCCCGGCCTGACTCTCACCCACCGCTGGCACAACACCCTGCCCGAATCCGAACTCCCCGCCGACCAGGACATCAGCATCTACGCCGCCGTCGCCCGCATCCCCTGACCACCTGATGCACTGGCTCGGTGTCAACCATCACCGCTGTCGCGGCCACCATCGCGACCGGACCGGTCGCCATCCCGTGGACAAGGCCCTCAAAGAAGCGGACGGGGGAGGCCATGCCGCTCCCCGGGCCGCCATCGACGCTCCCATGAGGCGGTTCTCTCGGGGGTACGCCCGCCTCCGGTGACTACCGGCGAACCGTTTGGACCGGACACCCCTTCTGCGGGAAAGCAGGAGTGAGGGCTCCGCACAGGGCGACGCCTCCCACGACACGAGCCTGCCCGCACCGCGCGAACCTCGCAGGTCAGTACGCCGGTCAGCCGATTCTCTCTCACCGGTCACCCAAGTAGCGATGAGTTCGCCTCGCCCGGTGAGTCTCACTCCGGAGAGACTCACCACGGTTGTCGCCCCACCACAGGAGGAACGCGTGGCTCAGCTATTGAAAGTCCAGAACTTCAACGTCTCGAGTGACGGCATCGGTGCCGGTGAGGACCAGACTCTCGAGAGGCCGTTCGGTCATGGCGAGCCCGAGAAGCTGTTCGCCTGGGCCGGTGCCACGGCGAGCTGGCCCATGCGCACCGACCCCGGCGGGAGCCGGGGACTGGACGACTACCTCACGCGGGACTACGCGCGCAACATCGGCGCCGAGATCATGGGGCGCAACAAGTTCGGGCCCCAGCGGGGGCCCTGGCAGGACCACGAGTGGCAGGGCTGGTGGGGTGACGAGCCCCCATTTCGCACTCCGGTGTTCGTCATGACCCACCACAAGCGTCCCACGTTCACGCTCTCCGACACCACGTTCCACTTCGTCGACGGCGGCCCGGCGACCGTCCTGGAACAGGCGCGGGAGGCGGCACAGGGCAAGGATGTGCGACTCGGCGGCGGGGCCACCACCATCCGGGAGTTTCTCGACGCAGACCTCGTCGACACCATGCACGTGGCGGTCTCGCCCGTGAAACTCGGGTCCGGAGTACGGCTCTGGGATTCCCCCGACGAGCTGCTCGACCGGTTCCACCTCGATGTCGTTCCCAGCCCGAGCGGGGTGACGCACCACCTGTTCTGGCGAAGGTGACCGGCCGGGGCAGTCCCAGGGAGCTGTTTTGCCTCCCGGGGCTGCCCTGCGGCGGACTGTCGAGTCGCGTCTTGGGCGGTCAGCCGGCCCGGCGGTTCCTCAGGTCGTGCCCGGGTGGAGGCGAGCCGATGGCAGTCGGTACCGATCTCAGCGATCGGGCCGTTGCACGGCAGACGGTCGACGATGGCCGCTCAGACCCGGAGGCCGGAGAACGTCATTGACGGAGGGGAGCGGCGCGGCGGCGGGTGTGGCGTGGCCACCGCCCGCACCGACCACGGGCACCCCCCGTGGCGCCCCGAGGGAAGACCTACCAATACGGCACCGACGCTACCGGCGGCGTCCTCGGCCTCACCGACGCCACCGGCGAGCGGACACGCATGCACGCACACGGGCCGACCGGTCTCCGCGCACCGCTCCGACCTGCGGGTTCTGGGGCTACCCGTCGAACAGCTCGACCATGTCAGCCGTGCCAGGCAGCGGGCCGCCCCGCTGCGCCGAGACGCCAATGTGCGCGGGTGCGGACGGACGGAGCTGGCCGTGCCTGGGCGGGTCGACGGTCAGGAGTCGGCGCGGCGGGCCTCGGCGGCCTGCTTCTCCTTGATGCGGACCGTTTCCTTGCGCACCTCGGCCTGGGTGGCGCGTTCCTTCTGCAGCCACTCGGGCGACTCGTTCTTCAGCGCCTCGATCTGCTCGGTGGTGAGCGGCTCGGTCACGCCTCCGCGCGCCAGGCCGGAGATGGACACGCCCAGCTTCGACGCGACCACCGGCCGCGGATGCGGTCCGTTGCGGCGAAGCTGCTGGAGCCACTCCGGCGGATCGGCCTGGAGGGCGTTGAGCTCGGCCCGCGAGACGACACCCTCCTGGAACTCGGCGGGGGTGGCCTCGAGGTACACACCCAGCTTCTTCGCCGCGGTGGCGGGCTTCATCGTCTGGGAGGTCTGGTGCGACGTCATGGGGCCAGGGTATCGAGCGTGCGCGCCGCCTCCGACCAGTGCCGGTAGCCTTACGGCGTGACAGTCCCGGCAGCACAGGCCTCCTTCCGGCTCGCATACGTCCCAGGGGTCACACCCTCCAAGTGGGTGCGCGTCTGGGGCGAGCGGCACCCGGAGGTGCCGCTGCGCCTCGTCCCGGTGTCCCCGCAGGAGGCCCAAGAGGTGCTGCGAGCGGGTGAGGCGGACGCCGGCTTGCTCCGGCTTCCGGTCGACCGCGACTACTTCAGCGCCATTCCGCTCTACACCGAGACGACGGTTGTCGTGGTCCCCAAGGACCACCTGGTGGCGGCGGCCGACGAGGTGACCGTGGCGGACCTCGCGGACGACATCGTGCTGCATCCGCTGGACGACCTGCTGGGTTGGGAACGGCTGCCGGGTCGCCCCGCCCTGGAGCGGCCGGCCACCACCGGGGACGCCGTCGAACTGGTGGCCGCCGGTATCGGGGTGCTGGTGGTGCCGCAGTCGCTGGCCCGGCTGCACCACCGCCGGGACCTCACCTACCGTCCGCTGCTGGACGCCCCCGAGTCGAAGGTGGCCCTCTCCTGGCCCGAGGAGCGCACCACCGACCTGGTGGAGGACTTCATCGGCATCGTCCGTGGGCGCACCGTCAACAGCACCCGGGGCCGCCCGCCGGCCTCGCCGCAGGGCAAGGCGGACCGGGCCGGGAAGGGCGGCAAGCAGAGCGGTGGGCAAGGCGCCAGCCAGGGCCGCAAGCAGCAGGGCGGCTCCGTTGCCAGGTCGGGCGGCAGGG
>NZ_BAAHCA010000078.1:0-11138 GCF_054776295.1 Streptomyces sparsus | reverse complement strand
CACCGACACGCGCCCGGGCACAGAACCCGCCGACTCCTCAGCCCGCCCCGGCTCGTACCGGCCCGACAGGGTCAGCCCACCGAGGAGTACGCGACGACCCCGCGCCGCATGGCGTCCACCGCCTTGCGGGCGTTGCGGGCGACGGCGCTGTCCGCCGGTGCGGCGGCGGCCAGTTGCCCCAGCACGTCGATGACCTGCTTGCACCAGCGCACGAAGTCACCGGCCGGCATCTCCGCCTCGCGGAGCACCGCGTCGAGTTCGTGGCCCTCCGCCCAGCGGTGCGCGGCCCAGGCGAAGCCGAGGTCGGGCTCGCGCTGGCCCACGCCCTCGGTCTGGTTGATGCGGTGCTCCTCCTCCAGGGCGTCCAGCCGGCCCCAGATGTGCACCATCTCACCGAGCGCGGCCTTGGTCCGCCCGCCGGGCACCTTCGGCGGCATCGCGTCGTCCGCCGAGCGGGCCTCGTAGACCAGCGCCGAGGCGCAGGCGGCCAGCTCGGACGGCGGCAGCTGCTCCCACACACCCTCCCGCAGGCACTCGGCGGCGAGCAGGTCCAGCTCTCCGTACAGCCGGGCCAGCCGCTTGCCGTCCTCGGTGACCTCGTCACCGCGCAGGTAACCCAGATCCGTCAGCAGCGCGTAGACCCGGTCGAAGGTGCGGGCGATGGTGTTCGTCCGGCCCTCGATGCGCCGCTCCAGCTGACGGGTGTCACGCGTCAGCCGGTGGTACCGCTCGGCCCACCGCGCGTGGTCCTCCCGCTCGTCGCAGCCGTGGCAGGGATGCGCGCGGATCGCCGCCCGCAGGCGGGTGATCTCGGCGTCGTCCGCCGCGGCCGCCCGCTGCTTCCTCCGGCGCTGTCCGGCCCCCTCGTCCCAGGTGGCACCGGCCCTGGTGCGCAGCGTGGAGGCGAGATCACGACGCGACTGCGGGCTGCGGGCGTTGAACGACTTCGGGATCCGCATCCGGTCCAACGGCTCCACCGGCACGGGGAAGTCGATGCCGGCCAGCCGCTTCACCTGCCGCTGCGCGGTCAGCACCAGCGGACGGGGGCCGTCGTGCACCTCGTGGCCGCGGTGCCCCGGACTGCGACCGGCGGGCAGACCCGGGTCGAGCACCAGGGCGAGACCGGCGTACTTGCCCGTGGGCACCTGGATGATGTCACCCGGCTTGAGCTTCTCCAGCGACGCGGCCGACTGCGCGCGCCGCTGCACCACGCCTTCCTTGGCGAGCTCCGTCTCACGGTCCTTCAGCTTGCGGCGCAGCCGCGCGTACTCCTCGAAGTCGCCCAGGTGGCAGGTCATCGCCTCCCGGTAACCCTCCGCGCCCTCCTCGTTCTTCTGCACCTGGCGCGAGATGCCGACCACGGAGCGGTCCGCCTGGAACTGTGCGAACGACGTCTCCAGCAGCTCCCGGGAGCGGTGCCGGCCGAACTGGCCGACGAGGTTGACGGCCATGTTGTAGGACGGCCGGAACGAGGACCGCAGCGGATAGGTCCGGGTCCCGGCCAGGCCGGCGAGCGCGCCCGGATCCATGCCGCGCTGCCACAGCACCACGGCGTGCCCCTCGACGTCGATGCCGCGCCGGCCGGCCCGCCCGGTCAGCTGGGTGAACTCGCCGGGGGTGATGTCGGCGTGCTGCTCGCCGTTCCACTTGACCAGTTTCTCCAGGACGACCGAACGCGCCGGCATGTTGATGCCGAGGGCCAGCGTCTCGGTGGCGAAGACCGCCTTCACCAGCCCGCGGGTGAAGAGTTCCTCGACCACCTCCTTGAAGGTGGGCAGCATGCCGGCGTGGTGGGCGGCGACGCCGCGCTCCAGGCCCTCCAGCCACTCGAAGTAGCCGAGCACGTGCAGGTCCTCGTCCGGGATGGACGCCGTGCGGCGCTCGGTGATCTCCCGTACCTGCTCGCGCTCGGCGGCGTTGTTGAGGCGCATCCCGGCGAACAGGCACTGCTGCACCGCGGCCTCGCAGCCGGCGCGGCTGAACACGAAGTTGATGACGGGCAGCAGCCCCTGGGAGTCCAGGCGGTCGATCACCTCGGGACGGCTCGGCGTCCAGATGCGGGTGCGCTGCCGGCGTTCCCGCTCGCGGTCCGCCTCCCGCATGTCCCGGCCGCGGCGGCGGTCCCGCGGGCCGGAAACCCGGCTGTTCTCCATCCGGGCCATCCGCACCAGATCCGGGTTGACCTCGCGCTTGCCGCCCTTCTCCTCGTAGAGGTCGTACAGCCGGCGCCCGGCGAGCACGTGCTGCCAGAGCGGCACCGGTCGGTGCTCGGAGACGATCACCTGCGTGTCGCCGCGCACGGTGTCCAGCCAGTCCCCGAACTCCTCCGCGTTGGAGACCGTCGCCGACAGCGAGACCAGCGTCACCGAGTCGGGCAGGTGGATGATCACTTCCTCCCAGACCGCGCCGCGGAACCGGTCGGAGAGGTAGTGCACCTCGTCCATCACGACGTAGCCCAGCCCGCGGAGGGCCTGCGAACCGGCGTAGAGCATGTTGCGCAGGACCTCGGTGGTCATCACGATGACGGGCGCGTCGGCGTTGACGCTGTTGTCACCGGTGAGCAGGCCGACGTGCTCGGCGCCGTACCGTTTCACCAGGTCGTTGTACTTCTGGTTGGAGAGCGCCTTGATCGGGGTGGTGTAGAAGCACTTGCGGCCCTGGTCGAGAGCCAGGTGCACGGCGAACTCACCGACGATCGTCTTGCCGGACCCGGTGGGTGCGGCGACCAGCACGCCCTTGCCGGACTCCAGCGCCTTGCAGGCGTCGAGCTGGAAGGGATCCAGCTCGAAGTCGTACATCTCACGGAAAGGGGCCAGCGCGGTGGCCTGCTCGACGGCCCGCCGGCGGGCGGCGGCGTAGCGATCGGCAGGGGACATTTCCTCGGTCATCGTGAATCGAGCCTACCGGCCGCCCCCGACAACGCACACGATCTTTGTCCGGGCACGCCCTCGCCCCGGGCCTGGGAACGGAGCGGGCCCGGGGCGGGTCAGGTGGCAGGGGGACGCGGTCAGGTGGCGTCGTCGAAGCCGTTGCGGCGGGGAATGCCGTCGTCGCCCTGCTGCTGTTCGGGCAGCGGGCCGCTCGGCGCCACCCGCTCGGGGGTGAGGTCCAGCGGGGACGCCTCGTCGTCGCTGAGCGCCGCGTCGGTGTCGCGTGCCAGTCTGCGCCGGTCGTTGAGCAGGGAGAAGCCCACCGCGGCGAAGTAGAGCGCGGTGATCGGGATCGCCAGCGCGAGCATGGACAGCGGGTCGGTCGGGGTGACGACGGCGGAGAACACGGCGATGCCCATGACCATGGCCCGCCACCAGCTGAACATGCGCCGGCCGCTCAGGACACCGCCGAGGTTGAGCAGTATCAGCACCAGCGGTAGCTGGAAGGCCAGGCCGAAGGCGAGCACCAGTTTCACGGAGATGTCGACCATGTCGTCGACCGTGATCAGGTTGGTGGAGCCGTCGAGACTGAAGCTGAGCAGCACCGGCACCGCTTGCGGCAGGATCCACCAGGCCAGGTAGGCGCCGGTCAGGAAGAGCGGGGTGCCGAAGGCCACGGTGGACAGCGCGTACTTCTTCTCGTTCCGGTGCAGTCCCGGAGCCAGGAACGCCCACATCTGGTAGAGCCAGACCGGCGCGGCGGCCACCAGGGCCGAGATGAACGCCACCTTGACGTAGGTGGCGAAGGGCGAGGTCAGGCCGATCTGGGAGAGCACGGCACAGCGACCGCCCTGCCGGGCGGCTTCGGCCTCGGTGGCGCAGACCGGCACCGGATCGGTGATGAAGTCCCCGATGTCCTTGGCGTAGAACATCGCGAGGACCATCAGGGGAACGATGGCCAGCAGTGCCTTGACCAGCCGGTTCCGCAGCTCGCGCAGATGCTCGACCAGGGGCATCCGCCCCTCGGGATCAGCGGGCACGGCCTTCTTGCGGGCGGACTTGAGCAACCCACGTCCTCGTCTCGTGTGGGCGGCCGGCTGGCGGCACGGCGGCCCGGTGCCTGATGTGAACCGAAAGAGCTGGTCAGCCCTGGTTGGTGTGCTTCGGCTCCTCGACAGGGCGCGAACTGCTGACGTCACCGGGGGCGGCCTTGATGGTCCGGGGCGCGGTGGTCTCCTCCGCGGTATCCGAGCCGGCCTTCGTGCTGTCCGTGGTGTTGCTCTCGCTCTTCATGGCCGCGGTCTCGCTCTTGAGGATGCGCAGCGACTTGCCGAGAGCGCGAGCGGTGTCGGGCAGCCGCTTGGCCCCGAAGATCAGCACAATGAGGCCGATGATGATGACGAGCTGCCAGATACCGATCTGACCGGGCATGAGTGCCTACCTTCTCACCGAGGCCATGTGAATGTTGCCGGGACAGCCGTGCGATCTGTTGTCCGACCGGTGCCCGCGGAGCCATCGTAACGCGCGGGGGTAAACACCGGGCAATGCCCGCGCGTACCCGCGGCCACCAGCATCCGCCGCCGCGTCGCGGTGCCGCCCTCCGCCGACGCCCGGCGCGGACGTGTGAGCGAGGGCCGGACAGGGGCGGCGGGGCTCAGTCGGAGCCGGCGGGCCGGGCCCGACCGGCGAGCGGGGTGGCGGCCCGTTCCAGTTCGTCGGCCGCCCGGCTGATGCGTTCGGAGCTGTCCCCGACGGCCTGCGAGAAGCGGCGGACCTCCAGGGCGACCCGGATCGCCAGCACCCCCAGTACGGCGATACCGCAGAACGACAGCACGAGGAAGAACATCGGCCAGAGCATGGGACCGAGAGTAGTGGACGTGCCGGTCAGTCGCCGTAGGCGGCCAGGGCCGCCCGGGCTGCCTGCCGCGCGCTGTCGGCGAGCTCGGGCGGCGACGTGATCCGTCCGTCCTGGCCGAGCCGCAGCGCGAGGCGCCGCAGCGACCCGGGGTCGGGGGTGCGCAGGGTGATGCGCAGCCCGCCGTCGGCCAACTCCTCGGCGCTGTCGTGCGGGTAGTACTCGGCGACCCAGCGACCGCCCGGCCCCACCTCGACCACCACCTCGGGGTCCTCGGCGGCCGGCTGGACCAGGCCTTCCGACAGGTCGCGCGGGGTGACGGGCGGCGGGTCGGCGGGTTCGTCGAGCAGCCGGATCTCCGCGACGCGGTCGAGACGGAAGGTGCGCCGCGCCTCGGAGAGGCGGCACCAGGCCTCCATGTAGGTGTGCCCGAGCACGAACAGCCGCACCGGGTCCACCTCACGCTCGGTGAGTTCGTCGCGGGCCGGCGAGTAGTAGCGCAGCCACAGCCTGCGGCGCTCGGCGATGGCCCGGTCGACGTCGGCGAAGACGCCGCCCTCGGACTCGAAGGTGACGGACAGCCGGGAACTGGCGCCGGCGTTCTCCCCCGCCGCGGCCTCCAGCTTGGCCGTGGCCCGCAGCAGCGCCTCCCGGTCCCCGGCGCGCAGTCCGGGCAGGGTCGCGACCGCCCGCGCCGCGACCAGCAGCGCGGTGGCCTCGTCGGCGGCGAGACGCAGCGGCTCACCGGCGGAGTCACTGGCGTCCGCGTTGTGCCACCAGATGTGCTCGCCGTCGGTGTCGATGTCGAGCAGGTCGCCGCCCCGGAAGCTGGTGCCGCACATCGGCAGCACGTGCAGGTCGGAGATGAGCTCGTCGGGGGTGATGCCGAACGCCCGGGCCACCTCGTCGACCCGTGCGCCGGGGCGCTCCCGCAGGTAGGTCACCAGCGACAGCAGCCGCCTGGTCTGGTCGATCGCGTTGGTCGCCATCTCGGTACCCCTCAGCCCTTGGCCACGGCACGCAGCCGGTCCACCACGTCGGCCCGCAGCTCCGCGGGTTCCAGGACGACCACCTCGGGGCCGAACTCGACGAGCCAGGCGTCCAGTCCGTGCCCGTAGGGGATCTCCAGCTCCTCCCAGCCGTCACCGAGATCGCGCAGCTGGGTGGCCCGGGTCCGCAGCGGGTAGCCGGCGCCCTGCCTCAGCCTGATGCGCGCGGTCCCCGTGGCGGTCTCCCCCGCCCAGCGCTCGACCGTCTCCCGGACCCGGATCTGGTCGGGCACCTCGGCCGTGTAGGCACCGGCCCTGGACCGCACCGGACCGGTGATCCGGGACAGCCGGAAGACGCGTTCGGCCCGCCGGTCGCGGTCCCAGCCCGCGAGGTACCAGTGGCCGCGCCAGCACTCCAGGATCCACGGCTCGACCTGCCGCTTCTGCGGGTGGGGCGAGTTGGACCTGCGGTAGTCGAAGACCACCGGCCGCCGGTCCCGGCAGGCCAGCATCAGCGGCTCGAACGCCGCCTCACGGGCCGGGATACGCGGTTCGAGGCTGCTGTAGCCGCCGTACGGATCGTCAGCGAGCGGCATACCGGCGGCCCGTAGCTTCTGCAGCGCGCCGCTCGCGGCTCCCGCCAGCCGGGCCTGCTGCCACACCTTCGCCGCGACGCCGAGCGCCGCGGCCTCGGCCGCGTCGAGCGTGATCGCCGGCAGCCGGTTCAGGTCCCGCCGCGCGTGGTAGGCGGCCTCCCCCTCGAGGTTCTCCACCGTGTCGATGACCAGGCCGAGTTCACGCAGGTCGTCCTTGTCGCGCTCGAACATCCGGTTGAAGGCGTCGTCGCTGCCGGCCTCCAGGTAGGCCTCGATGGACGAACGCAGTTCCCGCTTCGTCAGCGGGCGCCGTGTACCGAGCAGGCACAGGGCAAGGTTCATCAACCGCTCGGCCTTGGCGATAGCCATCGACGCCTTCTTTCCTGCTGGTCCCGACCGATGACCGTACCGCTCCGGGCACCGGGCGCCAAACAGCGGTGGAGGCCCGCCCCCTTCAGGGGCCGGACCTCCACCGGAGGGGCCGCGTCGCAGACGCCGCCGAGTGCTCAGACCGCGACGAGGTCGCAGACGAAGATCAGTGCCTCGTTGGGCTTGATCACGCCGCCGCCCGCGCCGCGCTCGCCGTAGGCGAGGTGCGCGGGAATGGTCAGCCGGCGGCGTCCGCCGACCTTCATGCCCTGCACACCCTGGTCCCAGCCGGCGATGACCTGGCCGACGCCGAGCTGGAACTGGAGCGGCGTACCGCGGTTCCAGGACGCGTCGAACTCCTCGCCGGTGCTGAAGGCGACACCCACGTAGTGCACGGAGACGGTGTCCCCGGCCTGGGCGACGGGACCGTCACCCTCCCAGATGTCCTTGATCTCCAGGTCGGCCGGCGGCTCGCCCTCGGGGAAGTCGACCTCGGGCTTTTCAATGCTCACTGAGTTGCTCCTAGCAAGAGTTGCGCGGGAAAACCCGTCAATCCTCGCACGTCACTTCTCGTCGACGCTGATGACATCCACGGAGAAGACCACCGGGGACTTGAACTTCTCCCGCTGGTCCTTGGTGAGTTCGTCCTCGGGCACCACGATCAGCACCCGGCTGCCGGCCTTCTGGCCCTTGAGGCCCTCCTCCCAGCCGGGGATGCCGGGCTGGTCGTCGACGCCGGCGACGGGGATCTCCTGCGGGCCGCCCTGCTGCCAGGTGTCCCCCACCAGCTCGCCGTCCTTCCACAGCACGGCGGTGTAGTGGGCGAAGACGGTGCTCTTGGCGCCGACCTCCTTGCCGTCCCCCTGGATGATCGTGCTGCTGGTGATCTCCTTCGGGGCGTCCTTGTCCTTGGGGACCTCGATCTTGGGCGCCTTGTCGCCGACGGTGGTGCCGACCTTGGGCAGCTCGGGGTCCTGCTTCTCCACCGGCTTGCCGTCGATCTCGGTGGGGAGCGTCTTCTTCAGGTCCACCACGAAGACCAGCGTGGAGTCGCCGGGAATGGTGGGAGGCGATCCCTGCTCGCCGTAGCCCTTGTCGGGCGGGATGACCAGCTCGAGGCGGCTGCCGAGCTTCTGGCCGGCCACGCCCTCGTCCCAGCCCTCGATGACGTTGCCGGCACCGACCTCGAAGGTGAACGCCGAGCCGCGGTCGTAGCTGTTGTCGAAGACCTCGCCGTCCCAGAGCTGGCCGAGGTAGTCGACGTTCAGCGTGTCGCCCTTCTTGACCTCCTCGCCCTTGCCCTCGCTGAGGACCTTGACCTTCAGCTCCTCGGGAGGGTCACCTTCCCCCTTGGCGACCTTCGGCTTCTTCCCCGCCTCCCCGGTGACGGCCGGGAACTCGCCGGAACCGTCGTCACTGCCGCACGCGGCGGCGGAGACGAGCAGCAGGGGAACGAGCAGTGCCGCTGCTAGGCGGCGCACAGACTTCTTCGGTTTCATGGGGGCCCAACTCGCGGTATCGGGGGTCGGCGGGTACTGCCCTTGCCACCCTACGGGCAAGCCGGGGCACACCGGCCACCCTCGGCACGAAAGGTGACCGGTGTTCCTTCGGTCACATGCCGGCGATGAGCTTCTCCACCCGTTCGTCGACCGAACGGAAGGGGTCCTTGCACAGAACCGTGCGCTGCGCCTGGTCGTTCAGCTTGAGGTGCACCCAGTCGACGGTGAAGTCCCGGCGCTGCTCCTGGGCGCGACGGATGAAGTCGCCGCGCAGCCGGGCGCGCGTCGTCTGCGGCGGTACCGACTTGCCCTGGAAGATCTTCAGGTCGTTGCAGATCCGCTCGGCCCGGCCGCTGCGCTCCAGCAGGTAGTAGAGGCCCCGCCGCCGGTGGATGTCGTGGTAGGCGAGGTCTATCTGGGCGACCCGGGGGTGCGACATGGTCATGTTGTGCTTCGCCCGGTAGCGCTCGATGAGCTGGTGCTTCATGACCCAGTCGATCTCGGTGGCGATCTTGCCGAGCTCCTGGGTGCGGATCGACTCCAGCGTGCGCCCCCACAGCTCCAGCACCTGCTCCACGACGCCGGTGCGGATGCCCCGGCGCTCGCAGAAGTCCACCGCCTTGTCGTAGTACTCCTGCTGGACCTCCAGGGCCGAGGCCTCGCGGCCGTTGGCCAGGCGGACCTTGCGCTGGCCGGTGGTGTCGTGGCTGACCTCGCGGATGGCCCGGATCGGGTTCTCCAGGGTGAGGTCCCGCATGACCGTGCCGGCCTCGATCATGCGCAGCACGAGGTCCGTGGCGCCGACCTTGAGCAGCATCGTCGTCTCGGACATGTTGGAGTCGCCGACGATGACGTGCAGTCGGCGGTAGCGCTCGGCGTCGGCGTGCGGTTCGTCGCGGGTGTTGATGATGGGTCGGGAACGCGTCGTCGCGGAGCTGACGCCCTCCCAGATGTGCTCGGCGCGCTGACTGACGCAGAAGACGGCGCCGCGCGGCGTCTGCAGTACCTTTCCCGCACCGCAGATGAGCTGACGGGTGACGAGGAAGGGGATGAGGACGTCGGCCAGCCGGGAGAACTCCCCGTGCCGGGCCACGAGGTAGTTCTCATGGCAGCCGTAGGAGTTGCCGGCGGAGTCGGTGTTGTTCTTGAACAGGTAGACGTCGCCTGCGATGCCCTCCTCGTGCAGGCGTCGTTCTGCGTCGACCAGCAGGCCCTCGAGGATGCGCTCGCCCGCCTTGTCGTGGGTGACCAGTTCGGTCACGTTGTCGCACTCGGGAGTGGCGTACTCCGGGTGCGAACCCACGTCCAGGTAGAGACGGGCCCCGTTGCGGAGGAACACGTTGCTGCTGCGGCCCCATGACACGACACGGCGGAAGAGGTACCGCGCCACCTCGTCAGGGGACAGGCGTCGCTGCCCCCGGAACGTACATGTGACGCCGTACTCGTTCTCCAGCCCGAAGATTCGGCGGTCCATGAGTGAACATTACGCCTGATGCCCTGTTCTGAAACCGGCTTCGGGCGTGCCGTTGCGATCATTTTCCACCTGCGGCGGCGCTTCGGCCGAGGTGGGCGGCGTCGTCAGTGCCTTCCTCGTCAACAGCAGGACCAGCAGCGCGGCCGCTCCCGCCGCCCCCGGCACGGCGAAGCCGCCGGCGGCTCCGGCCGCCTCGATCGCGGGCCCCACGACGGCCGTGCCCAGGGCCGCCCCGACCCCGAACGTCGTCACCAGCCAGGCGAACGCCTCGGTCACCGTGCCGCGCGGGGCGTACCGGTCCACCACGACGAAGGCGCAGCTGAGCGCCGGGGCGAGGAAGATGCCGGCGACGCAGGCGAGCACGGTCATCGTCGCCGGGCCCGGCACGGCCATCAGCGGCAGGTATCCGACGGCGAGCGCGGCGATCAGCCACCGCAACCGCGGTTCCGGGCGGCCCGGCCACTGCCGCCCGCCGTAGGCGAGTCCGCCGACGAGGGCGCCGAAGCCGATGCCGGACATCAGCAGCGCGTAGACCAGGTCACCACCGTTGTCGTCGGCGTACGCCACGGCGGCGACGGTGATCGAGCCGAGCGCGATGCCGACGAAGAGGAACGAGCCGAGCAGCGCCAGCAGGCCGGGCGAGCGCAGCGCTCCCAGCCAGTGGGCCTCCCGCGGGTCGCTGCGCCAGGCGCGGGAGGGGGCCGAGACGACCACGGACAGGGCTCCCAGGACGCCGATCGCGTTCACCACCAGCAGTGCCCCGGCCTCCGACCACAGGGCCACGGCGAGCGTCACCAGCAGCGGGCCGACGGTGAACATCACCTCCTGGGCCACCGAGTCCAGCGCGTAGGCGGTGTGGACCCGGTCCTGGCGTCCCAGCACGCTCGGCCACAGGGCCCGCAGGCCGCCTTCCAGCGGCGGGGTGAAGACGCCGGCCACCAGCACGGTGGCCACCGCGGCCGGCAGCGGTTCGATGCCGACGAGGGCGAAGGCGGCCATGCCCAGCCCGGAGACCACCGCGGCGGGCAGGATCACCCGTGGCTGGCCGAACAGGTCGACCGCCCGGCCGAGCAGCGGCTGCCCGACCGCGGTGGCGAGGCCGTAGACCGTCGCCAGCACGCCGGCCAGGGTGTAACTGGCGCCCTCGGCCCGGGCGAAGAGCACGATCGCGATGTGCGCCGTCGCGTTCGGCAGTCGACCGACGAGTGTCCCGACCAGTAGCCGCATGGCGTGCCTGGCACGCAGCAGCTCCCCGTAGCCCGTCGCCATCCGGCGGCACCTCCGTGAGTTTTACGTATAACGTCCGGTGCCATACGTACCATGTCCCCAGTCCGCAGGTCCATCCAGCAGCCGGAGTGCCGCAGTGCCCACCGCCCGCTCCCGGCCGACCAGCCGGGACGTCGCCAGCGCCGCCGGGGTCTCCCAGGCCACCGTCTCGCTGGTGCTTCGCGACAAGTGGCACGGCCGGGTCTCGGCCGGCACCGCG
>NZ_BAAHCA010000077.1:0-11151 GCF_054776295.1 Streptomyces sparsus | reverse complement strand
CCCGGACCCCACCGGGTCCGGGCCGCCACCGCGTGCGTGGGCGTCGGGGCGTCAGCCGGCGACGGTCCAGGTGTCGCTGCCGTGCAGTAGACCGGCCAGGTCGCCCTTGCCGTACTGCTCGACTGCCTGCTCCAGCTGGTCGGACATCTGCGTGTCGTAGACTGGGCGCCGCACGCTGCGGAACACCCCGATGGGGGTGTGGTGCAGGGTGTCCGGGTCCGCGAGCCGCGACAGGGCGAAGGCGTTCGTCGGCGACTCGGTGTGGCTGTCGTGGACGAGGATGCCGTCGGTGCCGTGCTCGGCGACCTCGACGATGCGCAGGTCACCGGTGGCCTGGTCGCGGACGACGCCCTTGGAGCCCAGACCGTCCTCCGCCGGCAGACCGAAGCGGATCGGCTGCCCGTGCTCCAGCCGGATCACGGCCTCCTGCGCCTGCTGCTTGTCCTTGAGGACCTCGAAGGCGCCGTCGTTGAAGATGTTGCAGTTCTGGTAGATCTCCACCAGCGCGGTGCCGGGGTGGTCCGCGGCCTGCCGCAGCACCTCGGTGAGGTGCTTGCGGTCGGAGTCGACCGTGCGGGCCACGAAGCCCGCCTCGGCGCCCAGCGCCAGCGACACCGGGTTGAACGGCGAGTCCAGGGAGCCCATCGGCGTCGACTTGGTGATCTTGCCCGCCTCGGAGGTGGGCGAGTACTGGCCCTTGGTGAGCCCGTAGATCCGGTTGTTGAACAGCAGGATCTTCAGGTTCACGTTGCGGCGCAGCGCATGGATCAGGTGGTTGCCGCCGATGGACAGGGCGTCGCCGTCGCCGGTGACCACCCACACCGACAGGTCCCGGCGCGCGGCCGACAGGCCCGTCGCGATGGCCGGGGCGCGACCGTGGATGGAGTGCATCCCGTAGGTGTTCATGTAGTACGGGAAGCGGGAGGAGCAACCGATGCCGGAGACGAAGACGACGTTCTCCTTCGCCAGCCCCAGCTCCGGCATGAAGCCCTGTACCGCGGCGAGCACGGCGTAGTCGCCGCAGCCCGGGCACCAGCGGACCTCCTGGTCGGACTTGAAGTCCTTGGCGCTCTGCGGGGCGTCGGCCTTGGGTACCAGCGACAGCGCTTCGGACGCCTGCTGGATTCCGCCGATGAGGACCTCAGCCATGGTCGATGGCCTCCTTGAGGACGTTGGCCAGCTGCTCCGCCTTGAAGGGCAGACCGGTGACCTGCGTGAAGGACTGCGCGTCCACGAGGTACTTCGCGCGCAGCAGGGTGGCGAGCTGTCCCAGGTTCATCTCGGGCACCACCACCTTGTCGTACGAGGCGAGCACCTCGCCGAGGTTCGCGGGGAACGGGTTCAGGTGCCGCAGGTGGGCCTGGGCGACCACACCGCCCGCGGCTCGCACCCGGCGCACGCCCGCGGTGATCGGGCCGTACGTCGAGCCCCAGCCCAGGACGAGCACCCGGGCGGCGCCGCCCGGGTCGTCGACCACCAGGTCGGGCACCTCGATACCGTCGATCTTGGCCTGGCGGGTGCGCACCATGAACTCGTGGTTCGCCGGGTCGTAGGAGATGTTGCCGGTGCCGTCCTGCTTCTCGATGCCACCGATCCGGTGCTCCAGACCGGGCGTGCCCGGCACCGCCCAGGGGCGGGCGAGGGTGCGCTCGTCGCGCTTGTAGGGCCAGAACTCCTTGGTGCCGTCGTCCTTGGTGTGGTTCGGCGAGGTGGCGAACTGCACCCGCAGGTCGGGCAGTTCGCCGACGTCGGGGACGCGCCACGGCTCGGAGCCGTTGGCCAGGTAGCCGTCGGACAGCAGGAAGACGGGCGTGCGGTAGGCCAGCGCGATCCGCACCGCCTCCAGCGTCGCGTCGAAGCAGTCCGCCGGGGTGGCCGGTGCCACGACCGGCACCGGCGCCTCGCCGTTGCGCCCGTACATCGCCTGGAGCAGGTCGGCCTGCTCGGTCTTGGTCGGCAGCCCCGTCGAGGGGCCGCCGCGCTGGATGTCGACGATCAGCAGCGGCAGCTCCAGGGAGACGGCCAGCCCGATCGTCTCGGACTTCAGCGCGACGCCGGGGCCGGAGGTGGTCGTCACGCCCAGCGAGCCGCCGAAGGCCGCGCCGAGGGCGGCGCCGATGCCGGCGATCTCGTCCTCGGCCTGGAAGGTGCGCACACCGAAGTTCTTGTGCTTGGACAGCTCGTGCAGGATGTCCGAGGCCGGCGTGATCGGATAGGAGCCGAGGAACAGCGGCAGGTCCGCCTGCTGGGACGCGGCGACCAGCCCGTAGGACAGCGCCAGGTTGCCCGAGATGTTGCGGTACGTGCCGGTGGGGAACGCCTTGGAGGCCGGCGCGACCTCGTAGGAGACGGCGAAGTCCTCCGTCGTCTCGCCGAAGTTCCAGCCCGCCCGGAACGCGGCCACGTTCGCCTCGGCGATCTGCGGCTTCTTGGCGAACTTCGTCCGCAGGAAGGACTCGGTGTTCTCCGTGGGGCGGTTGTACATCCAGGAGAGCAGGCCCAGCGCGAACATGTTCTTCGACCGGCCCGCCTCCTTCCGGCCCAGGTCGTAGTCCTTCAGCGCCTCGACCGTGAGTGTGGTCAGCGGCACCGGGTGGATCGAGTACGCGTCCAGCGAGCCGTCGTCGAGCGGGCTGGTGTCGTAGCCGACCTTCGCCATCGCGCGCTTGGTGAACTCGTCGGTGTTGATGATGATCTCCGCACCGCGCGGCACGTCGGCGATGTTCGCCTTCAGTGCCGCCGGGTTCATCGCGACCAGGACGTTCGGCGCGTCACCCGGGGTGAGGATGTCGTGGTCCGCGAAATGCAGCTGGAACGACGACACGCCGGGCAGGGTGCCGGCGGGGGCGCGGATCTCGGCGGGGAAGTTCGGCAGCGTGGAGAGATCGTTCCCGAACGACGCCGTCTCCGAGGTGAAACGATCACCCGTGAGCTGCATGCCGTCCCCGGAGTCCCCCGCGAACCGGATGATCACCCGGTCCAAGCGCCTGACTTCCTTGGCGCGGTCGTGGCTGACCTGACTGGTCACGTGCAAAGACCTCCCTCGAGGCGGCGGCTCGTTGTCCATCGTACGTGGGTAAGGTTTGCCTTCCTGAGGGCGATCATATGGTGGACACTCCCGTGAGACGCCGATCCGTCCGTTTGTGACCTGGATATGACTCGGTCTTGCAGTGCCCCTGACCTGCGCCGTCCCTTACCTCTCCCACCCTGACGGCCCACGATGGAGGCTCGCTTCATTGTCGGACGAGCGTCACGACTTCAGATAGGTGAGAACTGCCAGCACTCGACGGTGATCTCCGTCACTCTGGGACAGCCCGAGCTTCATGAAGATGTTGCTGATGTGCTTCTCCACCGCGCCGTCGCTCACCACCAACTGGCGGGCCACCGCCGAGTTGGTGCGGCCCTCGGCCATCAGCCCCAGCACCTCGCGCTCCCGCGGCGTCAGCCCGGCCAGCACGTCCTGCTTGCGGCTGCGGCCCAGCAGCTGCGCGACGACCTCCGGGTCCAGCGCGGTGCCACCGCGGGCCACCCGGGTCACCGCGTCCACGAACTCCCGCACCTCGGCCACCCGGTCCTTCAGCAGGTAGCCCACGCCGTGACTGGAGCCCGCCAGCAGCTCGGTGGCGTACTGCACCTCCACGTACTGCGACAGCACCAGCACACCGACCTGCGGGTACAGGCCCCGCAACGCCACCGCGGCCCGCACGCCCTCGTCGGTGTGCGTCGGCGGCATGCGGACGTCGGCCACCACCACGTCCGGCGGCTCACCGGCCTCGGCCAGCTCCCGCACCGCCCGCACCAGCGCCTCACCGTCGCCGACACCCGCCACCACGTCGTGGCCGCGGTCCGTCAGCAGCCGGGTCAGCCCCTCCCGGAGCAGCACCGAGTCCTCCGCGATGACGACCCGCACCCTGTCCACCTCAACCACCGGTTCCCCCGATACTCCGCGCCTCCTGCGTGGGACGCCCCAGCATCCCAGACCGCCGTCCGCCGAGGTGCGGACTGCCCGGCCCCCGGGCCCCGGGCCCGGCGGACGGCCGCTCGTCCCCTCCCGCGCCGCCTGCCGTCCTTGCTCGGCCTTCCGCCCGCTGCCGGTCAGGCCTCCGTCGCCGTCCGGTGGCCGGCTCCCGTCCCGCTTTCGTTGCGGTCGCGCCAGGGGAGGCCGGCGGTGATGGTGGTGGGTCCGTTTGGGGGGCTGTTGATGAGGAGGTGTCCGTCGACGGAGTCGAGGCGTTCGGCGAGTCCGGCGAGGCCGGTGCCGTGGTGGGCGGTGGCGCCGCCGGTGCCGTTGTCGGTGACTTGGAGGAGGAGGCGGTTGTCGGTGCGCCAGAGGTCGAGGGTGGCGTGGGTGGCGGTGCTGTGTTTGCTGATGTTCTGGAGGAGTTCGGAGGCGGTGAAGTAGGTGATGGATTCGATGGCGGGGGCGGGTCGGGCGGTGGTTTCGACGGTGACGGTGACGGGGACGGTGCAGCGGGCTGCGAGGGAGGAGAGGGCGGGGTCGAGTCCGCGGTCGGTGAGGATGGCGGGGTGGATGCCGCGGGCGAGGTCGCGGAGTTCGGTGAGGGCGGCTTTGACTTCGCCGTGGGCTTCGTCGACCATGCGGGCGGCTGTTTCGGGGTCTTCGGTGAGTTTTTCCTTGGCGAGGCCGAGGTCCATGGCGAGGGCGACGAGTCGGGCTTGGGCGCCGTCGTGGAGGTCGCGTTCGATGCGTCGCAGGTCGGCGCTGGCGGTGTCGGTCACCGTCACCCGATCCGACTCCAGCTCCCACATCCGGGCGGCCAGCCGGGACGGGCCGAGCAGCCCGCTCACCAGCAGCCGGTCCACGGACGTCAGCGCCCGGAACCACCACGGCGTGCACAGCACCAGCACCAGCCCGGCCAGGGCGGTCAGTGCGATCTCCGGCGGGCTGTCCAGGTGGACGTCGTGGCCCGCGCCGTCACCGAAGACCTGGAGGCCCGGCTGGTCGGTCCAGGTGGGGAAGACCCAGAACCACAGCGGATAGGTGAGCATCGACCAGCCGCACGTCCACAGCACCAGCCCGGAGCAGAACGAGAACACCGCCCACGGGAAGTGGACCAGCCCGTACAGCAGGTGGCGCCACGACGTACCGCTCTTGAGGACGGCGCCGATCCGCGCCACCGGCCCGGTGCGCTTCCCCGACAGCCGCACCGGTTCCGGTTCGCCGACGTCCAGCCGCAGCAGCCCCCGGGCCCGAGCCCGTTCCGCCCGGCCCAGCGCCCGCGCGGTCAGCAGGGTCAACGCCAGCAGCGGCACGCCGACGAAGGTGATCAGCAGACCGGCGCTGGCCGACGTCATCGTGACCAGCAGGCTGAAGGAGAGGGTGGCGATCGGCAGTCCGGTCAGGACGTGGCCGAACTCCCGCCAGGTCCGCCCCGAGAACGGGGCACGCAGCAGGTTCATGGGTCAGTTCTCCGTGCGGTCGTCGTTGCCGTTGCGGTCGCGCCAGGGGAGGCCGGCGGTGATGGTGGTGGGTCCGTTTGGGGGGCTGTTGATGAGGAGGTGTCCGTCGACGGAGTCGAGGCGTTCGGCGAGTCCGGCGAGGCCGGTGCCGTGGTGGGCGGTGGCGCCGCCGGTGCCGTTGTCGGTGACTTGGAGGAGGAGGCGGTTGTCGGTGCGCCAGAGGTCGAGGGTGGCGTGGGTGGCGGTGCTGTGTTTGCTGATGTTCTGGAGGAGTTCGGAGGCGGTGAAGTAGGTGATGGATTCGATGGCGGGGGCGGGTCGGGCGGTGGTTTCGACGGTGACGGTGACGGGGACGGTGCAGCGGGCTGCGAGGGAGGAGAGGGCGGGGTCGAGTCCGCGGTCGGTGAGGATGGCGGGGTGGATGCCGCGGGCGAGGTCGCGGAGTTCGGTGAGGGCGGCTTTGACTTCGCCGTGGGCTTCGTCGACCATGCGGGCGGCTGTTTCGGGGTCTTCGGTGAGTTTTTCCTTGGCGAGGCCGAGGTCCATGGCGAGGGCGACGAGTCGGGCTTGGGCGCCGTCGTGGAGGTCGCGTTCGATGCGTCGCAGGTCGGCGCTGGCGGTGTCGGTCACCGTCACCCGATCCGACTCCAACTCCGCGACGCGCTGCTCCAGCCCGTCCGACGGACTCAGCAGGCCGCGCACCATCGCCCGGTCGCCCAGCGCCATCAGCCGCACCAGCCAGGGCAGCACCGGCCACGCCACGAACAGCGCGACCAGTGTCACGGTGAACGTCAGCACGCCCCACGGGACGCGGACGAAGCAGTACAGCGCGTGCCGCCACGCCACCGGGTCACGCAGCTGCGCCCACATCCAGCCGAGCGCCCCGCTGCCCGGCCGGTGCCGCAGCCGGGACGGCTCGTCCACGGACACGTCCAGCAGCGTCCGGGCCCGGGCCCGCTCCCACCTGCCGAACAGCCGGCAGCCCGCCAGGCCCACCGCCAGCACCGGCAGTCCGACCACCGTCACCGACAGCAGGGCGCCGCAGAGGATCCACACGCAGACGTAGGCGAACCCCACCAGGTCCACCGGCAGGTTGCCCAGCAGGTGGACGATCTCCTTCCACGTACCCGCGGACAGCGCGGGACGCGGCGGCGGCAGCGACCCGTCCCCCGACGCGTCGGCGGCACGGTCGTCTGCGGAGGCGGCCGACGGGCGGTCGTCGGCGGAGCCCGCTGGGGCACTCGGGTCGGGTCTGGCGGTCATGGCGTAAGACTGCCGCTCCCGCCCCGAGCCCGGCCATGGGGCACGTGGGTGAGCCGAGGTGGGGTTTTCCCCACCCCTCCGTCCGGCCGGGGCCCGGTGCGTCGCCGGCCGGACGACGGCCGGGAGTGTCCTGTGTGATCGAACTTTGAGCGATTGCCACCAAAGTTGGAGTGGTCGGGGGCCGACCCGGCTCTGGCTTCCGAGCGGTGTCAGTGGAAGGCGGCAGACTACGTGCTTCCTGCCGGGGAAGCGGGTGTTCGTGCGGTGGCTGGCTGCGGACTCCGAGGCCGAGGTGTTCACGGCAAACCGAGGCGGTTCTGGCCGATCCTGGCTGCTCAATCAGTTCAAGGGAACACCGCGTCGTGCGGCCTGGCAGCAGGACCAACGGCATCACAGCTCGTCAATCAACCGTGAATACATGCACATGTCCTGGCGTTCGTCCCCCGCCTGTTGCCATCCACGCAGCACCGAGCGCAACCCGCGCGGAGCAACCTCACCGATGCTTCGTCAATGACGACAGAGGGTGTCGTATTTACGGCTGACGATGGACGTATGCGCGAAACCCCAGAAGAACTCGACAAGCTCCAGTCCCTCCTCGACTCCTCCCTCTCCGGCTCGACCGCACACCTCCGCTCGATCGTCGAGGGCCGCACCATCACGGCGGCGCAGCTCACCGGGGTCCTCACCGGCATGTGCACGCTCGCCCTCTCCACGGTGACCGCAAAGGGCGAACCGCGGATCAGCGGCGCCGACGGGCACTTCCTGCACGGCCGGTGGCACTTCGGCACGGCGCGCAACGCCGCCAAGGCCCGTCATCTCGCGGCCCGTCCGGCCGCCAGCGTCGCGCACATGCGCGGCGAGGACCTCGGCGTGTTCACCCACGGCACGGTGGAGGAGATGAACCCCGAGGACGCCGAGACCACGGCCGACTGGCAGGAACTCCTCGCCTACTTGAAGGACTTCTACGACGACGACGCCTTCGACTGGAACCGCGAGGTCGTCTACTACCGGCTGAACCCGCACTGGATGACCGTCTACGCCCCCGACCTCGACAAGCTCACCGGCACGTGACGCCGGGCCTGTCGACGAGGGCCTGCACCTGCGCGTACGTTTGTGCGGGGCCTGTCGACGGCGCGCCGTCACGTACCGCCAGCGCCGTGGCGACGGCCTCGCCCAACGCCCGCCGGCACAGCAGCGACCCGAGGCTGCCCCGCCCCCAAGCTCACAACTCCGCTTCGCTGCGTTCGAGTAGGGAGTACCCCCTTCGCCGAGGTCGAGCAGCGCCTTCAGGCCCGGGCCGCCGGATCAGGTTCAGCGCAGCTCCCGGCGGGGAGGGCAGCGGAGAGTGCGTGCGGTCCATGAGAGCGGCGAGTTCCCATGGGTTGGCTTGGTGCAGCTCGTCGTCGAAAACTGTCGCTCCTGACGCTCGGCCCCCTAACACTCAAACTTCGGTGGCAATCGCTCAAAGTTCGATGACACAGGACAGGGAGGGCCGGGGAACCGAGCACGGCTGCCGCGCGTCTTCTCCTCCGTACGGCACTCGTACGGTCGTTGCACGCGTGACCGCCCCTCCATGCGAGTGCGGTGCGCTGCGGGGCGGGGCGGGGCGGGCACGGCGTGCGTGCTGCCCAAGTCCGCGCGTGCGAAAACGGGTTGGGAGCGGGCTCGGGTCGGCGGTACGGACGTCGGGCCGGCGGCGTGTTCTGTGTGGGTTTCGTCTCTGAGACCCGTTCGGCGTTGCCTCGCAGCCGTGCCGTTGGTAGGCATGGACCGCATGCGCTAACGGGGGGCGTTCTGCCGGACGGGCCTCACCCGCGACGCACGCGACCCAGCGGTCACAACCGGCGAACGGGAGGGGAAAGCTCGTGGGTATGAAGTTCGACATGGGGAACCAGGCGCTGTCGACGCTGATGAAGCAGTCGCGCGGATCGTCCACCGATCTGGGCACACTCATCAAGCAACTGGTCGTCGCAGCGCAGCCGTTGGAGGGCAAGTTCAACGGCGCGGGCAAGAAGGCCTTCGACGCCTTCAAGGCCAACTCCGACGAGATCACGTCCTCGCTGAACAACGCGCTCAGCTCCATCCTGGGCGGCCAGTCCGGCATGGAGCAGGCCTTCGGCTCGGGCGAGCAGGAGACCGCTGACAACGCCCGCCAGTCGATGGCGTCGGCGAACTTCGACGCGGCCCGGTTCTCCGGCCGCTGACCTGAGGGGGAAGACCATGGCTGGTGAGGACCGCCGCAGCTACGACACCGCCGCGTCCGGAGAGGTGCAGGGCAGCCTGCAGGGCATCATCGGGCAGCTGGAGCAGGTCATCGGGGACCGGGACCGCCAGGTGAAGGCCGCCATGGCCGACTTCCAGGCCGACGGTGTCTCCGAGCAGTACCACGGCGCCGAGCAGCGCTGGAACCGGTCGGCCAGCGAGGTGCGGGCCATCATCAAGCTGCTGCGCACGACGCTGGAGAAGAACGACGGCACCGCGCAGCAGACCCTGCAGCGGGCGAAGTCGGCAGTGGACGGAATCGGCTGACGCCGGCCGGAAGGCGGACGCGGAGCGGACTCGGCTGACGCCGGCCGGACTCCGCTGACGCAGGTCGGGGGCGCAGGCGGGGTCGGCTCACGCCGGCCGGGTCGGAATCGAGCAGGACCCGTTTCGGGGGAACTGGGGGTAGACGGTGTCGGGCTGGGATCTCAAGCCTGAGGGGATCAGCGGGGCGCTGGAGAAGACGGCGGAGGTCGCCAGGGGACTGGAGAAGAAGGTCAAGTCCTACAGCGACAACCTGGAGAGCGCCGCCACGTCGGCGGGCACGCTCGCGATGGGCGGTGAGCGCCCGGAGGCCGGCCTGGTCGGTGCCGCGCTCGCGGAGTTCGCGCAGGAGACCCAGAAGGACCTCCAGTTCATCGCCGCCCGGTCCGGCAAGTCGCTGGAGGGCGCCGGCAGCGCGACCAAGGCCTATCTCGCGGGTGACCTCGCGATGGCCGAGGAGGCGCAGCGGGAGGCGCTGAAAGCGCCCGAACTGGACCTCGGCAAGGGCGGTGGCGGCAGGTGAGCGGTGTCGAACGGGTCGACCCGGCCGGAATACCGGAGTTCACCGGCAACCTGGAGCAACTGGAGAAGGACGCTTCGGCGTTGAAGGGCGACGCCCGTGCCATCCGCAGCACCGGCTCGCAGGTCCACAGCAACTTCCAGGGCCTGAAGGCCTTCTACGACGCGCCCGAGGCCGACCAGCTGTTCGCCACCACCAAGCCGGTGTCGGACCGGGCCGACGACTTCGCGGACGACCTGGAGAAGGTCGGCACCGCCCTCGACGGGTTCGCGACGGAGGCGCGCCCCATCGTCGCCAAGCTGCGCCGGCTCAAGGGCGAGGCGACGACGTTCGTCGACTCCATCAAGGACGACGACGAGTGGCAGTACGACGGGGACAAGACCGACCGCAACAACGACCTCCTCCAGGACATCTCCGCCGCGGTCGCCGAGTTCTGGGCGGCCGAACGCGCCGCCGCCAACAAGATCACCCGCCTGGTGGGCGGCACCCAGTGGGCGGCCGACGACGGTACCGGCGCCGACCACATGTACGGCTTCAGCGTCGACGACATGAAGCAGGCCGGGGAGACGCCCTGGGGCAAGGCCGTCGAGGAGAAGCGCCACTGGTACGAGGTCCACCACCACCTCAAGAGCTTCGTGTGGGACGGCTTCATCGTCGACGGCGTGTGGGGAACGCTGGTGGGTCTGGGCGGGCTCGTCGGGTTCCAGGGCTGGGACACGTTCAAGGAGTCCTGGAAGGGCCTGGGCCAGCTCGCCACCGGCCTCGCCGTTCTGTCCAGCCCCGGTGCTCTCCTCGCCACCCAGTTCCTGCCGGACGGCGCGGTCAGGGACTGGGTCGACGAGAGCATGAACACCACGAAGGAGGTCGGCAAGTCCCTGGTCGCGTGGGACGAGTGGGGCAAGGACCCGGCCCGCGCCGCAGGCCTGGTCGTGTTCAACGTCGTCACCACCATCGGCACCGGTGGCGCCGGCCTCGTCACGAAGACCGGCACCGCGGGCAAGATCGCCAACGCGGCCGGCAAGGTCGGCCACTTCGCCGACCCGATGACGTATCTCGGCAAGGGCGTCTCGACCACGCTGAACGCCCTGCCGAAAATCGGCGACGTCACCGCCGGACTCAAGGGCCTCACCACCATCAAGGCCATCGAGCTGCCGGACGGACGCTTCGCCCTGCCCGACGGCCAGGTCATCCCGCAGACCGGACCGCTGCCCGAACTGCCGCCGGGCCGCACGGCCGTGGAAATCCCGGACGGCTCGGTCAAACTGCCCGACGGCAACCTGCTGGCCCCCGACGGCAGCCTGCTCGACCCGGCCGGCCGACCCGTCCAGCCCGGCGACAACGCCATGGTCGAACCCTCCGCGGGCGACCGCGCCGTGCTCGAAGGCGGCAACCCGGCGCGCGTCGGCGACAACGCCGGCACC
>NZ_BAAHCA010000076.1:0-11214 GCF_054776295.1 Streptomyces sparsus | reverse complement strand
CCCGGCAGCCGGGGGCGACCGGCCGGGCCCGACGGAACAGGGCCCGCCGGACGCGGCAGCACGGGGCTGACGACCGCCTCAGAAGCCGGGCGGCTCGGTGTAGACGCCCCACTCCTCGCGCAGCACGCCGCAGATCTCACCCAGGGTCGCTTCCGCACGCACCGCGGTGAGCATGGGCTCGATCATGTTCGAGCCGTCCCGGGCGGCGGCCAGCATGGCGTCGAGACCGGCCCGCACGGCGGCGTCGTCACGGGCGGCCTTGCGGTCGGTGAGCGCGCCCACCTGCTCGCGCTCCACCTCGTGGCTGACCCGGAGGATCTCCAGATCGCCCGTGACCGAGCCGGTGTGGCAGTTGACGCCGACGACCCGCTTCTCGTCCTTCTCCAGCGCCCGCTGGTACTGGAACGCCGCCTCGGCGATCTCGCCGGTGAACCAGCCGTCGTCGATGCCGCGCAGGATGCCGGACGTCATCGGGCCGATGGGGTGCCGGCCGTCCGGGTGCGCCCGGGTGCCGCGCTCCCTGATCTGGTCGAAGATCTTCTCGGCGTCCGCCTCGATGCGGTCGGTGAGCTGCTCGACGTACCAGGAGCCGCCCAGCGGGTCGGCCACGTTGGTGATGCCCGTCTCCTCCATCAGCACCTGCTGGGTGCGCAGGGCGATCTCCGCGGCCTGCTCGGAGGGGAGCGCGAGCGTCTCGTCCAGGGCGTTGGTGTGCAGCGAGTTGGTGCCGCCCAGGACCGCCGAGAGCGCCTCGACCGCGGTGCGGACCACGTTGTTGTAGGGCTGCTGGGCGGTGAGGGAGACACCGGCCGTCTGGGTGTGGAAGCGCAGCCACTGCGCCTTCTCGCTGTCGGCGCCGTACACGTCCCGCATCCAGCGGGCCCAGATGCGGCGGGCCGCGCGGAACTTCGCGATCTCCTCGAAGAAGTCCAGGTGGGCGTCGAAGAAGAAGGAGAGCCCCGGCGCGAAGGCGTTGACGTCCAGGCCGCGGCTGAGGCCCAGCTCGACGTAGCCGAAGCCGTCCGCGAGGGTGTAGGCCAGCTCCTGCGCGGCCGTCGAGCCCGCCTCGCGGATGTGGTAGCCGGAGACCGAGAGCGGCTTGTAGGCGGGGATGCCGCGCGCGCAGTGCTCCATGAGGTCGCCGATCAGGCGCAGGTGCGGCTCCGGCTGGAACAGCCACTCCTTCTGGGCGATGTACTCCTTGAAGATGTCCGTCTGGAGCGTGCCGTTGAGCACCGCCGGATCGACGCCCTGCCGCTCGGCGGCCACGAGGTACATGCAGAAGACCGGCACGGCCGGCCCGCTGATCGTCATGGACGTGGTGACGTCGCCCAGCGGGATGCCGCCGAACAGCACCTCCATGTCGGCGGCCGAGTCGATCGCGACACCGCAGTGCCCGACCTCGCCGAGCGAGCGCGGGTCGTCGGAGTCGCGGCCCATCAGCGTCGGCATGTCGAAGGCGACGGAGAGGCCGCCGCCGCCGGCCTCCAGGATCATCTTGTACCGCTCGTTGGTCTGCTGGGCGTTGCCGAAGCCGGCGAACTGCCGGATCGTCCACGTCCGCCCGCGGTAACCGGTGGCGTGCAGGCCGCGGGTGTAGGGGTACTCGCCGGGCCAGCCGATACGGTCGAAGCCCTCGTAGGTGTCGCCGGGGCGTGGCCCGTAGACGGGTTCGACGGGATCACCGCTCAGCGTGGTGAAGTCGGCGTCCCGCTTCCGGGCAGCGTCGAACCGGGCCTGCCAGCGTCGGCGGCCCTCTGCGATGGCTTCAGCGTCCATGCTGCAAATTTACTAGGACGTCCTACTATTTGGCTAGAGCAAACAGCCGGTCGCCCCGCGGTTCCTGCGGGCGACCGGCCCCCGGCCCCGCTCAGGCCTTGACCGGAGCGGTCGGCTCGGCATCCTCCAGCAGCGGCTTCGTCTCCGCGGCGACCTTCTTCTCGACGAAGAACGCGGCCACCGGGATGCACCCCGCGGCGATCACCCACAGCAGCTTGCCGAACGGCCAGCGGGCCTTGGAGCCCAGGTCGAAGGCGAAGACGACGTAGACGATGAAGAGCACGCCGTGGATCTGCGAGACGACCGTGGTGTCGCCGACCCCGAAGGCGTACTTGGCGATGATGAACCCGGTGAACACGAGCAGCCACACCGCGGTCACATAGGCCGTCACCCGGTAGCGGGTGAGCACGTTGGACTTCATGGGCAAAGAGCGTAACGGTGCGTTCCGGGCGGCCGCGCGGCGGCCTCCCGGTTCGCCCCGGGCCACCCGGGACGCCGGCCGGGGCCGGTCAGTCCTCCTCGAAGTCCGAGGCGGCGAGGCGCAGCGGGCGCAGCATCGCGAAGATCTCCGCACACTCCTCGTTGTCGTAGGCGCTCAGCCCGAAGTCGACGGCCATCAGCTCGCGGGTGGCCTCGTCGCACACCTCGCGGCCCTTGTCGGTGATCGACGCCAGGGTGCCCCGGCCGTCGTTCGGGTTGGGCCGCTTGTCGACGAGCCCGGAGCGGACCAGCCGGTCGACGGTGTTCGTCACGGAGGTGGGGTGGACCATCAGCCGCTCGCCGATCTTCGACATCGGCAGCTCCCCCGCCTTGGAGAAGGTCAGCAGGACGAGCGCCTCGTAGCGGGCGAACGTCAGGCCGTAGGGGCGGACGACCGCGTCGACCTCGGCGAGCAGGATCTGGTGCGCCCGCATGATCGAGGTGATGGCGGCCATCGAGGGCGCGGGCCCCCAGCGCTGCTTCCACAGTTCGTCGGCACGCGCGATCGGGTCGAACGGGAGACTGAGCGGCTTCGGCACGCAGCCGACCCTACCCGCCAGTCATATCGTGGTCAGCCCTGTCTCAGACTTCGAACTGAGGACTTCCTCAGACTTCGCACCACGGACCTCGATCCGCGCGGACGGACGCCCCCGGGTGCGCCTGCCGGGCTTGCCCGTGACCACGTGCAAGCCTTGGCCTGGTTTGTCCCCTTCGCACCCTCGGGAGACGCTGATGCCAGGCCGACCGGTCCGCGCGTTCGCCGCCCTGCTGATCCTCGCCCTGGCGCTCGGCTGCACGGCCGGGCAGCCGAGCGGGGACGACCGGAACCAGCTGGTCCGGGTGAACGCGGAGGCGACCGTCCCGGCGTCCCTTGGCACCGGCTTCCACGTGGACCCGGACAGCGCGGCGGCCCGGCAGGTCCGCGCCTGGGAACGGGACGGGCGCACCGCCGACGCGAAGCTGCTGCGCCGCATCTCGGACCGGCCGATGGCGGTGTGGCCCTCGCACGACGACCCGGCCGGGGACATCCTTCCGGCCGTCGCCGGAGCGGCGGCGTCCGGCACCACGGCCCTGATGGTCCTGTACAACATCCCGCACCGCGACTGCGGCCTGCACTCGCGCGGCGGCGCCCCGGACGCCGCCGCGTACCGGCGCTACGTGGACGACTTCGCCACCGCCGTCGGCTCGCACCGGGCGGTGGTCGTACTGGAGCCGGACGCGCTCCCGCACGTCGTCTCCGACTGCACCCCGGCCGTGCACCACCAGGAGCGCTACGGGCTGCTGCGGGACGCCGTCACCCGGCTGAAGGCCCAGCCCGGGGTGCGGGTCTACCTGGACGCCGGCAACGCGGGCTGGATCAGCGACCCGGCGCACATGGTCCGCCCGCTCGAACGCGCCGGGGTCGCGCAGGCGGACGGCTTCGCCCTGAACGTGTCCAACTTCCACACCGACGCGGCGTCCGTCGCCTACGGCACCCGGCTCTCCCAAGCGCTGGACGGCGCGCACTTCATCGTGGACACCAGCCGCAACGGCAACGGTCCGCCGCCCGACGGCGCCTGGTGCAACCCGCCGGGGCGGGCACTGGGCCGGGCGCCGACCGCCGCGACCGGTGAACCGCTCGTCGACGCCTTCCTGTGGGTGAAACGCCCCGGCGAGTCGGACGGCCCGTGCCTGGGCGGTCCGCCGGCGGGTCGGTGGTGGCCCTCCTACGCCCTGGACCTGGTCCGCAACTCCCCCGCCTGAGCCCGCCGCCCGCCGCGTCCGGGCGGACGGCACGCCGGTGGGGGAGGCCCTCGGCCGCCCCCACCGCGCCACTGTGCGGCCGCTCCCGCCCGCTCAGGGCAGGTGCACCCACTTCGCCTCCGAGGGCGTGCCCTCGGTGTCGACGAGGAAGAGCATGTACCAGCCGGGCGGCGTCAGCGAGCGGTCCTCGGGAATCTCCAGCTTCACCTCTCCGTCGCCCTTGACCACCTCCAGCGCGACCGAGCGCTGCTCCACGTCGGTGACGTGGGTGACGGCGCTGGGCCGCATCAGCCGGGCCCGCGCGATGCGGTTGGCGTCGTCGGTGGCGAAGACCGCCTCCGCGCCGCGCCGGAGCCGCTCCGGCCCGTCGCCGACGACCGGCCGGTTGTCGGCGCGGCCCCCGTGCAGGTAGGGCGGGGTGAAGATCTCGACGCGCGTCTCGAACGTGCCGAGACGGGTGTTGGAGCGGTCACCGAACAGCGGGTCGGAGCCGAAGGTCGCCACCCGCCCGTCGGGCAGCAGCAGCGCCTCCGCGTGGTAGTTGCGCGGCACCTCCGGATCGGCGGCCGGGCGGAACTCGTTCTTCGCCGGGTCGTAGAACTGGGCCTTGAGAATGTCGCTCTTGCTGCGACCGCGGTAGTCCTCGGAGCCACCGGTGGTGAAGACGGTGTCGTCCGGCAGGATCACGCTGTTCAGGTAACGGGTGCCCTGCGGCAGTTCGGGGCCGGCCTTGAAGACCGGCTCGTCCGCCTTCAGGTCGACGACGGCGGTGCGGGCGGTGGAGAGCTCCGACTCGCCGATGCCTCCCCCGCCCAGGACCATCACCTTCTGGTCCTGCGCCGGCGGCAGCAGCAGGGAGCTGGAGGTCTCCAGCTGGTCGGCGTCGGCCATGCCGCCGACCTTCTCGAAGGTGTTGTTCGCCAGGTCCCAGATGCCGGGGTCGCGTCCCTCGTCGGCGGGCCCGTAACCGGCGTTGGAGCCGGAGTAGAAGAGCTTGCCGCCCTCGACGAGGAACAGTGCCGGATAGGTGGGGAAGTAGCGCTTGGGCGCGGCCGACCACTTCTTGGTCTTCGGGTCGTAGATCTCGTTGTCGCCCGGGAGGATCTCGCCGATGTCGTCGAGACCGGACACCGAGAGCACCTTGCCGTCGTCCAGCGTGACCAGCGTGGGGTACCAGCGGGCCTCGGCCATCGGGTCGACCGGCAGGTAGCGCTCGGCCACCGGGTCGAACTCGTAGGTCTCCTTGATGCCCTGGAAGTCCTGCTTGTCGAGCGTGAGCTTCTCGGCGATGCCGTAGAGGTTGTCGGCGTCCTTGCCCTTGAGGCCGAGGATCCGGTACTGGGCGTGCCGGTCGGTGACCGAGTCCTCGCCCTCCTCGACGGCCTCCACGAACACCCGCACCTCGCTGGGCGTGACGGTGACCTTGCCGGTGTCCTCGTCCTCCGTCTTCTTGGCCCGGGGCACGATTACGGAGACGTCGGAGGCGTACTCGACCCCGGACGGCGAGCGGAACCGGGTGCCCTTGGGCAGGGTGTGCGGGCGGTCGGGGTTCTCGTTCTTGACGATCATGCCGCCGCCGGCGCGTTCCACGCTGCCTTCGAGCAGTTCGTAGCGGGCGGTGCCGCCGGCCACCAGCATCCTGCCGTCGGCCAGTTGGGTGTGGCCGGCGCAGAACAGGTCGTCGGGGGTGTCTATTCGCTCGTAGCTGTTGTCGGAGGGATCCCACAGCACGGTGTCGAAGGTGCCCGCGTCGAACTGCTCCTCGTCGTTGCCGGAGCCGGCGACCAGCAGCACCTTGCCGGTGTGCAGCAGTGCCGCGTGGATGGTGTTGGTGCGGTAGCTCTCGGGCACGTGCGCCAACTGCCAGGAGCCGTACCGGGCCTGGTAGGCGGGCTGGGCTATTCGGTAGTCGTGGATCTGCTCGCGGGCGAACCCGATGGTCGCCGGCGCGTTGAGCGCCGCGAGCACCACGGTGACGCCGGTGCCCAGAAGGGTCTTCTTGAACCTTGCACTCGGTCGGTAGGGCATGGATCAACTCCCGCTGGTGGTGACGGCGAGCGCGGGGCCGTGCTCGCTTCTGGGGAGGCGGTCGCCGCGCCGGGTGCGGAGTTCGGTGAGACTCCAGATCACCACCGGCGCGAGCGCGATCGCCAGGGCCAGCACCGTCCAGGTGCGCATGGCCGCATGGGTGTGGTCGAGGACGACGGAGGCGGCGAGTCCGCTGCCCAGCAGGCCGATCCACACCAGGTGGATGCGGAAGGTGCTGAGCCGGTCCGGGCTGGCCGAGCCGCCCTTGGGGGTGACGACGAACCTGCAGTCCCTGCGGAACACCGCAGCGAGCAGCGACCTGGCGTAGATCGGGGCGCAGATCGCCGACATGGCCATGCCGGCGAGCCCGCCGGAGCCCTCCGGTTCGTGCGGTGAGACGTTGTGCCGCCGGTTCCACAGGTACAGGCCGATCTGGAGGGCGGCGACGTCGCTGTAGAGCATCAGCCAGACCCCGGCCGAGACCTGGGTGCCGGACGCGCCCAGCCACAGGAACAGCGTGCAGCTGAGGGCACCGAGGGTCCAGGTCAGGGCGCTCATCGGGTAGTAGACGAGCATCAGCGAGTAGTTGAGCAGCTTGCCGGGTGAGAACCGGTGCGGCGAGCGCCAGTACTGCCGGATGCCCGTCTCGTAGGTGCCGCGGGACCACCGCATCTGCTGGGTGAAGAAGTCCGTCCAGCACTCGGGGCCCTCGCCGACGGCCAGCACGTCGGGGGTGTAGACCGAGCGCCACAGCCGGCCGGTGACCGGGTTGCGGGTGCGGTGCAGTTCGAAGCCGGTGGCCATGTCCTCGGTGATGGAGTCCACCAGGCCGCCGATCTGCTTGACCGCGCTGATCCGCACCGCGTTGTTGGTCCCGACGAACATGGCCGAGCCGTAGCGGTTGCCGGCGCGCTGGATCAGGGCGTGGAAGAGGAACTGCTGGCTCTCGGCGAACTTGGTGACCGGCTTGGTGTAGTTGCCGTACACCTGGGGGCCGACCACGAAGGCGACGTCCGGGTCGCGGAAGTACCCGAGCATGCGCTCCAGGTAGTTGGGCAGCGGCACGTGGTCGGTGTCGACGGACGCGAAGAAGTCGTAGTCGTCACCGTGGGCGGCGAGCCAGGCGTTGTAGTTGCCGTGCTTGGTCCGGGCCCGGTGCACGCCGCTCGGCCGGTTCCACTCCGGCACGTCCTTGCGGGTGAAGTGGCGCACGCCCAACTCGGCGCACAGCAGCCGCGCCTCGGGGTCGTTGCCCTCGTCCAGCAGCCAGACGTCGACCGTGCCGTCGTGCCGCAGCGCGACGGCGGCCTCCAGCGTGGCCCGCACCATGGGCAGGGGCTCCTTGCCGGGCACGTACGTCGTCAGGAACGCGACCCGGGTGCCGGGTTCGGGCACCACTGGCACGGGGTCCCGCGCGACAAGCGTGGCGTGCGCGACGGAGGCCACGTTCACCAGCCGGAACAGCTCGATCAGGCCGATGCAGCCGAGCATCACCGCGTCGGCCGCGACCAGGTAGCCGGGAGCCCCCTCGCGGTCCGTCCAGTGGCTGGGCCAGACCAGCCAGAGCAGCAGGACGCACGAGAGGGTCGGCGCCGCGGTCATCAGCAGCACCGCGCGCACCCGGTGCGGTTCCTTCGACAGCAGGGACCGGTAGCGCACCCGGTAGGGCATGCGCGGCTCGGACAGCGGTCCGGCGAGACGGCTGTAGACCTCGTAGTCGTACCCCTCCGGAACCACGGTCCCTCCACTCCCTGCGACGAAGCCGACATGTCACAGCAAAAGTGACAGAAGTCTCCGTGTCGAACGGAAGAGGAACCGGCAACGGGCCCACAGCCCTTGCCGAGTCGGTCCGGAGGCCCGGCATCAGGCCAGATGACGCTCCACAGTGGCGACCTTGCTGTTTAGTCCATCCGTGACGCCGGGTCGGATGTCGGCCTTCAGCACGAGCGACACCCGGGGCGCGCGCGCCTCGACGGCGGCGACCGCGCGGCGCACGACGTCCATGCACTGCTCCCAGTCGCCCTCGATGGACGTGAACATGGCGTCGGTGCGGTTCGGCAGGCCGGACTCGCGGACCACCCGCACGGCGTCGGCCACGTACTCCCCGACGTCCTCGCCGACGCCGAGCGGGGTGATCGAGAAGGCGACGATCACGTGCCGACCACTCCCTCGTCGCGGGCGCGGGCGGCGATGACGCCGGCCTCGACCTCCTGGCGCAGCATCTTCTCCGCCCAGAAGCCGCCCGCCGGCAGCACGGACAGCACCGCGTACAGCGCGGCGCGCTTCAGCGGCCACTTGGCGCGGTTCCAGGCGTCGGCCCAGAACAGCACGTAGATGACGAAGAGCACACCGTGGATCATGCCGACGACCGGCACGGCGTTGAACTCCGTCGTCCGCTTCAGCACGGAGCAGACGATCAGCACCAGGAAGGAGACGGCCTCGGGGGCGGAGACGAGCCGCAGCCGGCGCAGGGCGGAGGCGGTCTTTATGTCCACAGCGATGTCCTCGGTCTCGAAGTTTGTGAAGGGATGCACAAGCATCGCCATTGTGGCAGCCTCCCCGGACGTCACCCGGTCGGGGTAGGTTCTGGGACGTGGCTCACTTCCGACTGCAGAGCAGCAAGGTGCTCGCCGTCGACCTGACCGGCGACACCGTCAGGGCGAAGAACGGTTCGATGATCGCGTACGAGGGCCAGATGGCCTTCAAGAAGCTCACCGGCGGCGGCGACGGCCTGCGCGGCGCGGTGACCCGCCGGCTCACCGGCGAGAAGATGACCGTGATGGAGGTGAAGGGCAGCGGCACCTGCTACTTCGCCGACGAGGCCAGGGACGTCTCCATGGTCCCGCTCGACGGCGACACCCTGCATGTGGAGTCCAGCAACCTGCTGTGCACCGAGGGCGGGCTGCGCACCGGCACCACCTTCACCGGGCTGCGCGGCGCCTCCCAGGGCAACGGGCTGTTCACCACCACCGTCGAGGGCACCGGCCAGGCCGCGCTGCTCTCCGAGGGCCCGGCCATCGTGCTGCGCGTCACCGCGCAGACGCCGCTCCAGGTCGACCCGGGCGCCTACGTGGCGCACTCCGGCCGGCTCCGCCAGCAGCTCCAGACGGGCGTGAACTTCCGGACGTTCATCGGCGAGGGCTCCGGTGAGGCGTTCCAGATCCGCTTCGAGGGCGAGGGCCTGGTCTACCTCCAGCCCAGCGAGCGCAACACGGTCGGAGGGCAGCTCTGATGGCGTTCACCAGGATCACGCCCAAGATGATCGAGGCCCGCGTCGTGCCGGGGCAGCGGGTGTACAGCCAGCGCGGCGCGATGCTCGCCTACCGCGGTGACGTCCGCTTCACGCCCGACCTGATGGGCGGCCAGGGCGGCGTCATGTCCGCCATCGGACGCCGGGTCCGCGGCGAGGCCGCGCCCCTGATGACCGTCGAGGGCAGCGGCACCGTGCTGTTCGGGCACGGCGGCCACGAGGTCCACGTGGTGGACCTCACCGGGGACACCCTGCACGTGGAGGCCGACCGGCTGCTCGCCTTCGACGGCACCCTGCGGCAGGGCACGCTCTTCCTCGGCTCGCAGGGCGGCGTCATGGGAATGGTCCGCGGCCAGGCCACCGGCCAGGGACTCTTCACCACCACCCTCGAGGGTCAGGGCTCGGTCGCGATGCTGGCCCACGGCGGCGTGCTCGAACTCGCCGTGACGCCCGACCGGGCGGTGAGCGTCGACCCGCAGGCGTACGTCGCGCACCGCGGCGAGCTGCGCAACCGGCTGAGTTCGGCACTCGGCTGGCGCGACATGGTCGGCCGCGGCTCGGGTGAGGCGTTCCAGCTGGAACTCTCCGGGCACGGCACGGTCTACGTACAGGCAAGCGAAGCGAAGCTGTGAGCCCGGAAGGCCGGAGGTCGACCCACCGATGAACAGCACCACCGTGCACGACGCCCACACCCTGCCCGCCGACGACAACGTCAACCCGTACACCTTCTGCGTGGAACTCTCGGGGCAGTGGTTCCTCCAGAAGGGCAAGATGATCGCCTACTACGGGCAGATCACCTTCGACGGCATCGGCCACGGCCCACTGGACCAGCTCGTCGCCCGCAGCTTCCACTCGCCCCTGCACGCCGCGGACTGGGTCGTCGCCCAGGGCACGGGCAAACTGCTGCTGGCCGACCGGGCCTTCGACGTCAACTCCTTCGACCTCGACGACGGCAACCTCACCATCCGGTCGGGCAACCTGCTGGCGTTCGCCCCGACGCTGTCACTCAAGCAGTCGATCATTCCCGGCTTCCTCACACTCGTCGGTACCGGCAAGTTCGTCGCCGCCTCCAACGGGCCGGTGCACTTCGTCGAGCCGCCGATCCGGGTCGACCCGCAGGCCCTCGTCGGCTGGGCCGACTGCCCCTCGCCCTGCCACCACTACGACCACCAGTACCTGCGCGGATTCCTCGGCGGCGTCCGCTCGCTCACCGGCCTCGGCGGCGCCTCCGGTGAGGAGCACCAGTTCGAGTTCACCGGAGCGGGCACGGTCCTGCTCCAGTCCTCGGAGCAGCTGATGGCCGAGCAGGCCGCCGGAGCGGTGCCGCAGCAACAGGGAGTGCCCGGAGGGTCACCGGGTCCGGCTCGGTAAAGTCGCTGCTATGGACACCGAAAAGGGCACCCGCTGGCTCTCCGAGTCGGAACAGCGGGCCTGGCGTACCCACCTGGACGTCAGCCGGCTGCTCACGCACCAGATGGAGAAGGACCTCCAGCCCTTCGGGCTGACGATCAACGACTACGAGATCCTGGTCAATCTGTCGGAGTCCGACGACCGCCGGATGCGGATGAGTGATCTCGCCGGCGCCACGCTCCAGTCCAAGAGCCGGCTGTCCCACCAGATCACCCGGATGGAGAACGCCGGGCTGGTCCGGCGTGAGCACTGCGACACCGACAAGCGCGGACTCTACGCGGTGCTCACCGAGCACGGCTGGACCACCATGCGCGAGGTCGCCCCGCACCACGTGGACTCCGTCCGCCGCCACTTCATCGACCTGCTGTCGCCGGAGGGGCTGGAGGACCTGCGCGCCGCCCTCGCCCCCATCGCCGACCACCTCAGAGCCCGCCGCGGACGCGTCTGACGGCGTACGCACGGCGCGGAGACCGCCGGCCGGCACGGTCGGTGGCGGACGTACCGCCGTGCGGGGCGCGCGTCCG
>NZ_BAAHCA010000075.1:0-11256 GCF_054776295.1 Streptomyces sparsus | reverse complement strand
CCTGGCACCTGACGGCCGCGGCGGACGGGGGCGGGTCAGTGGTCCGCCGGGGCCGTGCCCTCCTCGGCGGCCGAGGCGCGCAGGAACTCGGCCGTCTGCCGGTCGGCGGGCAGGAACGTCTCCACGGCCAGCTCGGACACGGTCACGTCGGTGGGCGCGTTGAACGTGGTGACGGCGGACAGCAGGGAGAGCGTCCGGCCGGCGTGCTCCAGCAGCAGCGGCAGGGCGAACGCGGCCCGCTCGCCTGCAGGTTCGTCCGCCGGCAGCCCCGGCGGCGGCGGATAGCCGGCGACCTCCTCGTACAGTTCACGCAGCGGGGCGTGCCGCACCAGGGCGAGCTGCCGGTCCAGTTGGGCCAGCAGATGCCCCCGCCACTGGCGGTAGTTGCGGATGCGGGGCGCCATGCCCTGCGGGTGCAGGGTGAGCCGCATGGCGTTGAGCGGCGGTTCCAGCAGGTGCGGTGCCACGCCGTCCAGCAGCAGCGGCACACCCCGGTTGGCTGCCAGCACGGTGTACGTGCCGTCCAGGACGACCGCGGGGTGGGGCTCGTAGCCGGCCAGCATGCGTTCCAGGCCGTCCCGGAGCGCGCTCAGCGAGGGATCGTCCAGCGGCGTCTGCGGGTAGCACGGGGCGTAACCTGCGGCGAGCAGCAGGGAGTTCCGCTCCCGCACGGGTACGTCCAGGTGGTCCGCCAGCCGCAGCAGCAGTTTCCTGCCGGGCCGGGTGCGGCCGGTCTCGATGAAGCTGATGTGCCGGGCCGAGGAGTCCGCCCGGTGCGCCAGTTCGAGTTGGCTGACACCCGCCCGCTTCCGCCAGCCGCGGAGCAGCGTCCCCACCGTCATGCCCCGACCCTAGACCGGCCCCGTTCCGGCCGTCGCCGTGCCCGGGCAGGTGTCCGCACACGGCGACGGCCCGCCGGATCCTTGCGGATCGCGGCGGGCCGCCGGTCGTAGCGAGGTGATCAGCCGGTCACGAGCGTGAGCCCGTACTGCGACAGGATCGGGTTGATGGGCTGGTAGAACGTGGTGCCACCGGTCCGGCAGTTGCCGGAACCGCCGGAGGTCACACCCTGGGCCATGCGGCCGGAGATGTAGGAGCCGCCGGAGTCACCGGGCTCGGCGCAGACGCTGGTCCGGGTGACGCCGGAGATGGTGCCCTGCGGGTAGGTGACACTGGTGTTGTGCTGCTGGATGGTGCCGCAGTGCCAGCCGGTGGTGGAGCCGGAGCGGCACACCGACGAGCCGACGGGGGCCTGGGTGGAGCCGGCCACGTTGTAGCTGCTGCCCTGGACGCGCGGGGTCGGGGTCCAGTTGCGGTTGACGGCGACCCACGCCATGTCACGGCCGGGGAAGTAGGAGGCCTGGAAGGTGCCCTGGGCGACCCGGTTGTAGCCCTGGGTGGAGGCGCCCGCCCGGCCGCAGTGGCCGGCCGTGGCGAAGCCCGGGGTCGAGCCGCGGCGCACGGAGAAGCCGATGGAGCAGCGGCCGGAGTTGTTGATGTAGTACGCCTGGCCGCCGACCAGGTCGTAGAAGGTGCGGTACTGCTCGTCCGACTGGACGATGCGGACCGCGTCCGCGTCGACGCCGCTGGCGGCGACGAGCTTCTTCGCCTTGGCGGGCTTCGCGGCGTTGACCACCACGCTGTTGGACTTGACGTCCACGTACCACAGCGAGGCCGCCTGCGAGTTCTGCTTCGCCGCTGCCTTGTCCAGCTTGGCCACCGCGGCTTCCAGTGACTTCAGGCTGTGGTCGACGACCTTGGCGGAGGCGCCGCGCCGTTCGATCGCGGCGGCCTGGCCGCGGTCGGTGGTGGCGACGACGAGCTTCGCCGACTTGCCCGAGACCCAGGCACCGCCGTAGCGGCTGCCGAGGTCCTTGGCGAGGGCCGGGGCGAGCTTGCCGGCCTTGGCCTCGGCGACGACCCGGGTCTCGATCTGGGCCGGGGTGAGGCCGAGATCGCGTTCCATGGCCTTGAGCATTCCGGCGGGCATCTTCGCCGTGACCTTGGCTGCGGGTGCCTGCGGTGCCTCCAGCGCGCCCGCGGTGGCGGGAAGCGTGGTGATACCGAGCGCGGCGATCGCAACGGCTGCCGAGGCGATCACACTGCGTCTGTGGAGCATGGGGGTTCTCCTCAGTGTTGGGGGTGCAGGCAGAAACCTAGCCGGATATGCCGATGGCGTGTACACGCCAGTGGATCCCTCTTGCGGTGTGATGGAACCGGATTCCGGACAGTCACTCGGCGGTGCCGTAACGTGCGTTGGCCTCCAACCAGCGCACGTAGCGCGGATTGCGCCTCGCCGCCTCGCCGTGCACCTGCCGGGAGTGCAGCGCCACGGTCGGGGCGCCGACGGCGGCGGGCGAGTCGGGGTGGTGGCCGACGAGGTGCCGCCAGCTCAGCGGGGTGCCGGTGAGCGGCATGGTGACGATGCCAGGCGTCGGCGGAAAGGTGGCCCGGCACAGGCCGACCGCTCGCCCGACCTGCACCAGGTGCACACAGGAGGCGGTGTCGGTCTCGAAGATGCTGAGCGGGGTGAAGCCCGCACGGGTGCAGGCCGCGGTGAAGCAGTCCCCGAAGCAGCCGTCACCGGGGGCGTTGGCCCAGCGCTCCTCGGCGAGTTTGCCGAGGTCCAACTCGCCTTCACCGGCGTGCGGGTGGCGTTCGGACAGCATGACGAACACCGGGTCCCGTCCCACGGACTGCCAGGTCAACTGGTCGGCGGCGGGGGGCGAACTCTCCCCGCACACCCCGATGAGGGCGAAGTCGAGGCGCCCGGTGAGCACCAGGTCGCAGATCTCCGACACCGACCAGGAGGTGACGGTGCCGACCGGCGCCTCGGGATGCATGCTCGATATTCGGTCCACGAGCGCGCCGAGCAGCGGACCGTGCGTGCCCCCGATGCGGAACCGCAGGCTGTCGCCCCACGTCTGGGAGAACCGCTGCGCGTCCTCCTGGAGCTGCCGCATCGCCGGCAGCAGCACCCGCGCCCGGTCCAGGACGAGCTCACCCAGCGGCGTGGGACGTGCTCCGCCGCGATCCCTCACGAACAGCGCGCCGCCCAATACCCGCTCGATCCTTTTGAGCTGTGCACTGAGCGCTGATTGGGCGAGCCCCAGCGAAGTGGCCGCCCGGGTGAGGCTGCCTGCCTCGTCGATTGCCCGAATGACCTTCAGGTGCCGCAACTCCAATTCCATGGGGCGAAATTACGGCCCCCGATGGGTCGGGGCAATACACCTTTCACTCAGGTTCTGCCCGGGCGTGCGACGGCGCCGCCACCGTTCGTACCGGTGGCGGCGCCGTCGCACGCGAGGGTCAGGACTTCGGCATCAGCACGGAGTCGACGAGGTAGACGGTGGCGTTGGCGGTCTGCACGTTGCCGCAGACGACGTTGGAGTCGTCGTTGACGGTGTACTCCTCGTCGGAGCCCGCCGTGGTGACCTTGCTGGTCTCCAGGGTCTCGAACTCGCCGTCCTCCAGGTCCGCGGGGGCGAGGCGCTCACCGACGACGTGGTAGGTGAGGACCTTGGTCAACTGGTCCTTGTCGGCGAGCAGCGCCTTGAGGTCGGCCTCGGGGACCTTGGCGAAGGCGTCGTTGGTCGGGGCGAAGACGGTGATGTCCTCGGCGCTGTTCAGCGTGTCGACCAGGTCGGCCTCCTTCACCGCGGTGACCAGCGTGGACAGGGCGGGGTTGTTGGACGCGGCGGTGGCGACCGGGTCCTGGGCCATGCCGTCGAAGCTGCCGTCGCCGTCCTCGGGCACGGCCGTGCAGCCGGGGCCGAACGGCGCCTTGGCCTGAGTGGCCTCCTCGGTGGGCCCGTCGGTGGCGTCCTGCTCGTTGTTGGCCGGCGCGGTCGACTCGGCGGAGGCGGTGTCCGCGCTGTCCTCGGACGAGCAGGCCGTCACCGCCAGCGGCAGCACGGCGGCGGCGGCGATGGCGACGATGCTGCGACGGATGCGGATGGCGTTCATGGTTCTTCTCCTGGGTGTGTCGTGGAACTCCGCTGCGGAGTCCCGCGGGGGCTGCTGGGGCGGTGTGACGGTGATGGCGGCTCAGTTCACGTTGACCACCACCGAGTGCCGCCCGGTCGCGCCGTCGGGGATGGTCCCGACGCGCTCCGCGGTCTGGGTGCGGCCCCTGCCGTCGGTGGCCCGCACCTCCAGCCGATGCCGCCCGGGGGTGGCCGGCCAGTCCCAAACCCACTGCCGCCAGGTGTCGGCGGTCGCCTCCGCGGCCAGCGTGGCGGTGCGCCACGGGTCCTCGTCGACCCGCACCTCGACCCTGTCGATGCCGCGGTGCTGAGCCCACGCGACGCCCGCGACACGTACGGTTCCGGCGTCGAGGGAGGCCAGGGGCTTGGGAGTGTCGATGCGCGACTGGGTCTTGACGGGTGCCTCGCGGCTCCAGTCCCGCTTGACCCAGTACACGTCGAAGTCGTCGAAGGTCGTCAGTTCCAGCTCGGTCAGCCACTTGCAGGCCGAGACGTATCCGTACAGGCCGGGCACGACCATGCGTACGGGGAATCCGTTGCGGAAGGGGAGCGGCTCGCCGTTCATGCCGACGGCGAGCAGCGCGTCCCGCCCGTCCAGCACCGTCTCCACCGGGGAACCGAAGGTCATGCCCTCCACCGAGCGGGCCACCAGCTGGTCGGCGGGTCCGCCCGCCGAGGGTGCCCGCACGCCGGCCTCACGGAGCAGGTCGGCCAGCGGCACGCCGATCCAGCGGGCGTTGCCCACGTAGGGCCCGCCGACCTCGTTGGACACGCACGTCAGCGTGATGTCGCGTTCCACCAGGTCCCGGCGGAGCAGGTCGTCGTAGCTCAGGTCGAGTTCGCGCCGCACGCCGCGGCCGTGGACGCGCAGCCGCCAGCGGGTGGCGTCGACCTTCGGCACGACCAGGGCGGTGTCCACCCGGTAGAACTCGCTGTTGGGGGTGGTGAAGGAGCTGAGCCCGTCGATCCGCAGGTCGGCGCCGCGCGGAACGGGCGGGGCCGGCGACGCCGGACGGGGCAGTACGACGTCGGCGCGGGAAGCGGCTGCCTCGGCCCCGCTGGACGCGTTCAGGCGCCGACCCAGAACGCCTGCGCCCGCCGAGGCAGCCGCGGTGGCAGTGGCCGCGACCACGAACCCTCGCCGGTCGAAACCGGCGGCGGCCTCCTGCCGTTCGGGGGTTCCCCCGGGCTGTGCGTCACCGCTGACGGGGAGCTGCCGTAGGCGTCCGGCGAGGAAGTGGAGCGTCGCGGCGCCGGCCAGGGCGCCGACCACCGAGGGGACGGCGTCCGACGCGCTCCCGTCCGGTCGGCCCGTCGCGGCGAGGGCACCGACCAGGCCGAAGACCAGCACGCCGGCCGACGCGGCGCGCCGGTACCGCAGTGCGAGCAGCCCCAGGGCGACGCCGAAGAGAGCCAGCAGCACCAGGATGCCGCCCAGCAGCACCACCTTGTCGGCATTGCCGAAGGTCCGCACGGCCCAGTCCTTGACCGCGGCCGGCGTGCTGTCGATGACCGCGCCGCCGACCGCGGTGACCGGTCCGGCCTGGCGGCGGACCGCTGTGGAGGCCAGTTCGGCGACGGCCAGCGAAGCGCCGCCGGCCAGCAGGCCGCTCAGTGCGGCGGCTGCGAGCCTCAGCCGGTTCCCCGGCTCCGTCGGTGCTTTCTTTCCTGTCACACCCCCCATTCGGCACTGAGCGTTCGGCGGATTGGCCCCTCACCCGAAAGAATTAATCCCTGGATGATTGAACGAAATGCGCGCTCCGGACCAATCCGCCGTTCCGGCGGCACCGAATATCCGCCCGCGATGCCGGCAGGCCGCCTACAGGACGGGCGTTCGGCCGACTTCTCGGGAAAACACCGTGCGGGGGAAGCCGGCGCCGTTCAGGGGCGCCAGTAACCGAGCGCGTGCACCCGCTCCTTGGGCACGGCGGCCTCCTTGCGCAGGTACGTGGAGAGGGTCCGGGTGGTCGTGGTGTCGCAGGCGATCCAGAAGAAGGTGTCGTCCGTCCCGGCTGCCGACTCCGCCACCGCCGCCCGGACCCGGGACGCCAGTTCCGCGCCCGCGTCGCGGCGCGGCACCCGGTGCAGCTCGTGCCGGGCCGGGTCCAGGCGTATCGGCAACCGCTCGTCGGACGGGTGGTCGGTCTCCAGCCAGACCGTCGCCGGCACCGTCGGGGCCGCGTCGAGCAGCGAGTTGATCGCCGGGACCGAGGCGGCGTCACCGACCACGCACAGCCGGGAGGGCAGCGGATCGGGCAGGGCGAAGCCCGTGCCCTGCACCGTGGCGTCGATGGTGTCGCCCGGTCGGGCGGAGCGGGCCCAGTCGCTGGCGCACCCCTCGTGCAGTGCGAACTCCAGGCCGAAGGTGCCGGCCTGCGGGTCCGGATCCACCAGGGTGTAGGCCCGCTGGTGCGGACGGCCGGCGTTGTCGAACCACAGGCGGACCCACATCGTCGGGTGCACGCCGGTCGCGGCCAGCATGCCGCCGTCGGTGAACCGCAGCCGCCGGTAGCGTTCGGTCACCTCCTCGTTGTCGGTGACGGTGCACACGAAGTCCTTGCCGCGCAGCAGCTTCAGCACTACGCCTTCCCAGCCGTGACCCATCGGTTCGCTCCCCTTCGTCCCGGAACCCGCCCGGCCACGTTGCGTCCGGCGCCGTAATTCCATAAGTTAGGGCAGCCTAACCTAAAGATCAGCGGGGGTCGTGTGAGCACGGAAATCTGCAGGGACGAGTGGGGCGTGCCCCACCTGCGCGCCGGGAGCGCGCGTGAACTGGCCTACGCGCAGGGTCGCAACGCCGCCGAGGACCGCGCGTGGCAGCTCGAGGTCGAGCGCCACCGCTCCCAGGGCACCACCGCCGCCTTTCTCGGCGCGGACGCCGTCGGCTGGGACCGGCTCGCCCGGCAGTCGCGACTGGACGACACCGCCCGCCGCTGCTTCCGCAGCCTCGACGGGGAGACCCGGGACTGGGTCACCTCCTACGTGGACGGCGTCAACGCGGGCCTGCCCGAAGGTGCCGCCCGCGCACCGCAGTTCGCCGCAACCGGACTCGCCCCGGGCAGTTGGCGGCCATGGACACCGCTCGGTGTCTGGCTCTCCACCCACCTGCTGTTCGCCGGCTTCCCCACCAAACTGTGGCGGGAGGAGGTCGTGCGGCGGCTCGGCCCGGGAGCCGTCGAGCTGTTCGCCACGGACGGCCCCGGTACCACCGGCAGCAACGGCTGGCTCGTCACCGGTGACCGGACCGCCACCGGCGCGCCACTGCTCGCCGGCGACCCGCACCGCTTCATCGAGGACCCCGGCGTCTACCAGCAGATCCACCTGGCCTGCCCGGAGTACGACGTCGTGGGGCTGGCCGTGCCCGGAGTGCCCGGCATCGCCCACTTCGGCCACACCGGCCAGGTCGCCTGGGCCATCACCAACGCCATGGCCGACTACCAGGACCTCTACCGGGAGCAGCTGCGCCGCCGCGGTGACGGGCTGGAGGCACTCGGGCCCGACGGCTGGCGGCCGGCGTCCCACCGGGTGGAGCGCATCGAGGTCGCCGGAGGCCCGCACGTCGAGGTCGAGCTGATCGAGACCGACCGCGGGCCGGTCGTCATCGGCGGCCCGGACGCCACGGACGCGATCAGCCTGCGCTGCCCGCCGAGGGTGCGGCGGGACCTGGGCTTCGGCGCCCTGCCCGCGCTGCTGCGCGCCACCACCGTGGACGACGTGGACCGGGCGATGGACCAGTGGGTGGAGCCGGTCAACGTCGTGCAGGCCGCGGACACCCGGGGCGGTCTGCTGCACCGCGTCGCCGGCCGGGTCCCGGTGCGCTCCCGCGACAACCAGCTCCGGGTGGTCAACGCCTGGGACGCCGAGCACACCTGGCGCGGCTGGCACGGGCAACTGCCGCGCGAAGCGGTGCACGGCGTCGCGGTGATGGCCAACCAGCGCGGCCAGGCCGCTCCGCTGGGTGTGGAGTTCGCCCCGCCGCACCGCGCCGACCGCATCCGGGAACTGCTGGGGCGCTCCTCCACCTGGACAGCCGAGTCCATGGCGGCCATCCACACCGACACCCACCTGGAGTCGGCCCGCCCGCTGCTCAACCTGCTGGACCGGCTGGAGCGGCTCAGCCCGCCCGGGGCGGAGCTGCGCGCCCGCCTGCTCGCCTGGGACCGCCGGATGGACGCCGACAGCACCGACGCGACCGCCTACGCGGAGGTGCGGGCGGCCGTCGTGCGCCGGTTCGCCGCCGAGCCGTCCCTGGCGCCGCTGGCCGGCCCGATCGACCGGCCGGAGACGTTCCAGCCGTGGCTGGCCCTGGGGCCGCGGATCGCGTTCGCACTGGAGAACCTGCTCACCACCGCGCTGCTGCCCAACATCGACCGGCTCGACATCGTGCGGGCGGCGGTGGAGGAGGTGGCGGCCCGGGACGAGCAGCTCCCGCCCTGGGGTGAGGTGCACCGGCTCGTGCCCTGGCAGGCCCGACCGACGGCCGAGGCGGCGGAGCGGTGGCCGGGGCTGGGCGGCGATCTCGACTGCGTGCTGTCCACCTCGAGCGTGCCCGGCTACACGCACCTCAGCGCCCGCGGCCCGGCGGCCCGCTTCGTGTGGGACCTCGCCCGGCGGGACGACAGCCGCTGGATCGTCCCGCTCGGCGCCTCGGGCGTGCCCGGCGACGCCCACCACCGCGACCAGCTGCCGCTGTGGTCGCGTGGCGAACTGATACCCGTGTGCACCGACTGGGAGCACCTGACGAAGGAGAACCATGCCCACTGAGCCCAACACGCGGGTCGCGGTCTACGAGAACACGATCGAGGGCTTCGGCACCGTCCGCATCGTGCCGGTGGATCCCGCGGCGGACGTGGACGTCATCCACACATGGGTCGGCCAGGAGCGGGCCCGTTTCTGGGGGATGGGCGACGCGGACCGCGAGCGGGTGCTGGAGATCTACTCCTACCTCGACTCGCTGACCACGCACCACGCCTATCTCGTCCTGCGCGACGGCCGCCCGGTCGCGCTGTTCCAGACCTACGAGCCGGCGGCCGACCCGGTGGGCGAGTGCTACGACGTGCAGCCCGGCGACTTCGGCGTGCACCTGATGATCGGCCCCGCCGAGGGCGGCACCCAGCGCGGGTTCACCGAAGTGCTGCTGGGCGAGTTCGTCAGGTGGGTCCTGGCCGAGCCCGGCCGGCTGCGCATCGTCGCCGAGCCCGACGCGCGCAACACCAAGGCCCTCGACCGCCTCGTCCGCTCCGGCTTCGAGCTGGGCCCGGAGGTCGACCTGGAGGGCAAGCGGGCCCGCCTCGCCTTCCTTCGACGCGAGGTCGCCCTCGCGGGCCGCTGACACCGGGCCCCGACACCGGGCCGCGGCTCGTCACCCGGACGGGGCGCGCGGGGTCAGTCCAGACCCCGGGCCTGCTTGAATCGGGCCAGCCCGTCGGACAGGTCGACGATGGGTCGCGGGTAGTCCAGCGTGTCCCGGTCCGGGCCGGACAGCTTCCACGGCTCGTGGATGCTGCCGCCCGGCAGGTCCGCCAACTCCGGCACCCAGCGCCGCACGTACGCGCCGTCCGGGTCGAACCGCTTCGCCTGGGTGACCGGGTTCAGCACCCGGTTGGGCCTGGTGTCGGTGCCCGTCCCGGCCATCCACTGCCAGTTCAGCTGGTTGTTGGCGACGTCCCCGTCGACCAGCAGGTCGAGGAAGTGCCGGGCGCCGACGCGCCAGTCGACGTACAGCGTCTTGGTGAGGAAGCCGGCCGCCAGCAGGCGCCCGCGGTTGTGCATCCAGCCCTCGTGCCGCAGCTGGCGCATCGCCGCGTCCACCACCGGATAGCCGGTGGCGCCCTCCCGCCACGCGTTGATCTCGTCCTCGGCGTCGTCCTCGGTCCGCCACCGGTCGTGCCGGGTGCGGAAGTCGGCGGCCGACGCCTCCGGGCGGGCCGCCAGGACCTGGTGGTGGAAGTCCCGCCAGGCCAGTTGCCGCACGAAGGCCTGCGCACCGGCTCCGCCGTGCGCCTGGGCCCGGTGCACCAGCTCCACCGGGGACACACAGCCGAAGTGCAGGAACGGTGACAGCCGGGACGTGGCGTCCCCTGGCAGGTCGTCGTGCCGGTCCGCGTAGGCGTCCACCCCGTCCTTCAGCCAGCGCCGGACGTGCAGCCGTCCCTGCTCCTCGCCACCGGCCGGCAGCGCCGGGGAGGTGCCGGGCACGTCCGCCGAGGACGGCAGCGGCACGGAGTCCACGTCCGGTACCGGCACCCGGCGCGGTGCGGCCACCGGTTCCCGGACGCCGGCCTCCGCCCAGCGCCGGAAGTACGGCGTGAACACCGAGAAGAAGTGGCCCCCGGACGGGGTGACGGCACCCGGCGGCAACGCCGTCACCACCGCGTCGTGCACCCGCAGGCAGCACCCGTCCGCTTCGAGTGCCGTCCGCAGCCGCTCCTCGCGGCGCTGTGCGTAACCGCTGACCCCGGCGGCGACGTGGACCGCGTCCGCGCCCGTCTCCCGCACCACCGCACGGACCTGCTCGACGACCGCACCCGAACGCAGCACCAACCGCCCGCCGCGCTCCCGCAGCCCGGCGTCCAGGGCCGCCAGCGAGTCGGCGAGGAAGGCGCGGCGGTTCGGCGCGTCGTACCCGGCTGCCCGGACCCCGGAGTCCAACACGAACAACGGCACCACACGGTCCGCCTCCGCCAGCGCGGCCCGCAGCGGCGGATGGTCGTGCACCCGCAGGTCGGACGTGTACAGCACCACGGACACACTCACTCGGCTCAACCCCTGTGCTCGCTGACGTTCTGTGCGCACCCCCCGGTCGAATCGGTGTCCCCCGTGCACCGGACGGATCAGGCGGTGGGGAACTCCATGACGGCCAGAGGCTCCGAGGTCGGCTGCGGTGAACCACCCGCAGGCTCCACGGTGATGCCCATGCCCGAGGCTTCTCCCACTCTGCCTTCCAGCAGCACCGCCTCACCGGACGCAGCCGACGGCATGAGACCGGCCGACCGCATCGTGCCGTTGTCGTCGAACCACAACTGGTACACCCTGTCGCCGGGCGGCTTGGGCATGCCCGACGCCAGGAAGGCGGCCCGGTCACGTTCCTCGGACACCACCACGGTCGCCGTCGCCCCACCGGGCAGCCGGTCGGTGCCGATGCGGGCGTCTGGTGCGGCCAGCACCTCGGCCAGGTCCTCGGTGCGCTGCTGGGCCTGCTGCGCCTGCTGCCGGGCGTCCTGCGCGGACTGGTACTGCCACACGGCGACCCCGCCGAACGCCGCCGCGG
>NZ_BAAHCA010000074.1:0-11277 GCF_054776295.1 Streptomyces sparsus | reverse complement strand
GCCGCTCCCCGGGGACCTGCGCCGGGGCCGCGGCCGGGCTCTCGGGCGCCCGGGAGGGGGCCTGCCGTCCCTCCAGCCAGTGTTGGGCGGCGATCTCGCGCAGCGCCAGCAGGCCGGCCGGATCCTCACCGCAGACCCGGGCCATCGCAGCCACGGCCTCCTGCGGCGGTAGGGACCTACCGTTCAGGTACCTCTGCCACGACTTCGCGCTGTATCCGGTCCGCGCGGCCAATTGCCGCGAGCTGAGCCCGCTGCGGTCCTTCAGCCCGCGTAGCCGGACGATCAGCTGACGGGCGGGCGGAGGCAGTTCCGCGGGCAGTTCCTTCCAGCGGGGCACGCTTTTCCCATCACGTTCCGGACCGCAGGCGCGGCCTCCATACGTCGCTCTCATTCTGCACCAGCTGTCACGGGCGACACAGTGCGGGAACCGGCCGCAACAGCCCGGCGGACCTCCGCCCGGGTGCGGAACCGGCCGTTCCTCCGGCGCCGTGGTCCCGCCGCAGGGACTTGGCGGTCGGCGTCCCCGCAGGCCGGAACGCGGGACGTCTCGGGACGGGGTCACTTCCGCGGCAGCTGTAGCCGACCGCCGCGCCGCTCCCGCAGTCTCGTTGCCGAGCCGGCCGGATGCGGTCGGCGCCGTTCACGCTGCCTGACAGGAGTGTTCCCATGATGCCGAACAGAAAGCTGACGGCGGCCTGCTCACCACCGGACTGGCCGTGACCGCGATCCCGCTGACGGCACCCTCCGCATCCGCCAGAAGCATGCATGACTGCGCCTACCCCAGCGTGTGCCTGTACGGCGGCTCACACTCCAGCCGCAACGTGTCCGGGTGGTTCCAGGACTCCTGATACCAGAACATCCCGGACGGTGGCCGGAACCGGGCAGGCACGGTCGTCAACACCCTTGACGACGCTCCGTCAGAGAGGCGGAGGCGGAGGGCGGGCGACTCCGCCCAGAAGGGCGTCTCCGAGACCAACACGAGGTGGAGCCTGGTTGGCTCCGGGCACGCCAGATCCGAGGCCAGATTCCGTCTGCCTCGCGAAATTGAGCGACATCCACGAAACCCTCAGCAGGAGTTCGTAAAGAAGTCGTCTCCGAGAAATGAACCACGGACCAGAAGGATTGAATCGTGCAACGAGTATCCATGTCGACCCGCATGCGGATCGGAGTGCTGGGGGCACTGTCCCTCCTTGCCACTGCCGGCCTGACGGCCAGCCCGGCGATGACCACCCCGGCCCACGCCGCCTACGGACCCTGCAATACCACCTCATGGCGTGACGTTCCCACTCTCGGCGGGAAGAACGACTACAAGATTCCGGCCCGTTCGGGAAATGGGATCTCCTGCTACCTGAGCTACTACGAGGGTTCTTCCTCGGCAGTCAAGGCTCTTCAGCAGGCCATCATCATCTGCTACCCCGGCACCTGGGCCTCCACGAAGGTCCACAACTCCGGTGGCGTCGACGGTATCTACGGCAACGGCATGGTCGAGGCAGTGAGGTGGCTCCAGATCAACAAGCTCAACCTCGCCGGCAGCGCGGACGGCGCCTACGGTCCCCAGACACGAGGGAAGATGCGGTGGCCCCACTATTACGATCGTGGTGCGCTGCTGAACTCCTGCAGCAACCCGTCCACGCTCTGATCCGACCGGCCGAGCCATATCCGATGACGTTGCCGGACTGCCCGAGGGGCACTGTCGACGCACAGCGGATGCGCAGGCTGCGGCGGGGGACGAAACCGCCGCGAGGGACCTGGCCGGAAAGCCGGCTGCCGGGGAGGAAAAACCCCTGAGTCGTACCACCAGGTTCTGATTCCGGGGTCTGTCCACCGCATCCCGGAATGTGCCTCGGCGTGAGTCAACGAAGCGACGCCGCCAGGCAGTCGTCCTGACATGCCTGGCGGCGTTGTCAGTAAATTCTCGAAACAACAGAAAGTTCAAGACTGCCATATGGGGCAGCCTTCATATCGGCGAGGAAACAGTGCACAAGCGACGGATGGTTTTTGCGGCCTCTATGGCCGTCATGGGACTCGCGCTCTCGGCCTGCGGCGGAGATGAGGAAGAGGCGGCGGTGCAGGATTCACCACCGGCGTCGGCCCCGCCCGCGCCGAGCAGCGAAACCCCGGCTGCCGATGACAACAGCGGAGACGCTGGTGGCACGCCGGCCGAGGGAGACGTCGCAGAGCCGGGGACAAAGCTCAAGGTCGGCGACAGGGCAGTCCTGCCGTTCGAGTACACCAGCGACAAGAAGGGCACCATCGCCGTAACCGTCACGGCGATCGAGAAGGGCGCCGAGGCCGACATGGCCGCCTTCGGTGAGAAGGCAAAGGGCATGACGCCCTACTTCATCAAGATGAAGGTCGAGAACGTTGGCGGCACCGACCTGTCGTACGCGTCACTGAAGCTGGACGGCGTGCTGGAGGACGGTGCCGGCACCGGCGTCATACTGATGGGTGACATCCCGGGCAAGTGTGACAACGAGGTCGCGCCCTCCGAGTTCAAGACCGAGGGCGCTTCGTACGAGACCTGCGCGCTCAGCGCCACGAGGGGAGCGCCCGTCACCGGCGCCAAGTTCAACGAGGGCGACGCGTACAGCAGCAGCCCAGTCATCTGGGCCAACTGAAACCACGCGCATGCGCCTTACCGGTCCGGCCAGCCAGAACCATGTCTGTCGGGCCAGTAGCGGCGGCAACCCTCGCCGTCACCGTCGGCGACACGAGAGGGGCAGCCGGTCGCCGCAGGGGATCTGCCCGAACTCCATGCAGGCCCGTCCGGCAGAGACCCCGAAGCCGCAGGCCTCCTGGTCGGTCACCTGCCGAGCCGGTACCGGTGACCGACCGGGCCGTCCGGTTCTCCGTCGGCCGGCCTGATCGTGAACAGCAGGACGGACAAGCCCCTGGGCCCGATGCTGAGATCGTCGCGCTGGCGCAACCGCTGGATCTCTCGGCTGCCGGTGACGAACAGGGCGTGCGCGTCGGATCGGCGGTGACTGTGACGACTGCACCCCACAACGTCGAAGGCCCCCGCTGCGGACAGCGGGGGCCTTCGACGTTGTGCCCGGTGAGAGCACGGCGGAGGATACGAGATTCGAACTCGTGAGGGGTTGCCCCCAACACGCTTTCCAACTGTGTTGGTGGGGTGGTGGGGTGTGTGCGGGAGCGTTCACCTGCGTTCATTGGCGGTTCGGCACCAGGCTGGGATCGGCTCCGGGCCTCGGCTGAACGCCGGTGAACCTGACTGAATGAGACGGAAACTGAGACGGGCCCGTCCGACGGCCGTTGTCAGTGGCCTCGCCTAGTCTCCGGCCATGAGCATGATCGGTGAGTACCTGCGTGTCACGACTGCTGAGCTTGACCGAGCCATCCAAGATCCTGACTGGGCTTTGGACTTGGTCGAAGAGGTCCAGGACGCGGAAGAGGAGACGGAGCCTGCGCCGGCCGAAGCGCGCCACTTCAGCACGTACAAGACCTGGGACATGCTCCGCTTCCTGCTGGCGCGTGCCGAGTTCCCAGTGAACGTGATCCACGGTGAGGAGCCGTTCGCCGAAGATGAGGATTGGGGGTACGGGCCTCCGAGGTACCTGAGGCCTGAGCGGGTCCGGCTCGCGGCGGAAGCTCTACGGGCTACCAGCTATGCCCAGCTCATCAGTGGTGTGGATCTTGCTGAACTGACCAGCGCCGAGGTGTATCCGCTCGGATGGAGTGAGGCCGACTCGCTCGAGTGGGGGCTTCCCTGGTACGACGGTCTCACACAGTTCTTCGAGGCCGCAGCCACGGCGGACGACGCGATGCTCGTCTGGCTGGACTGACGCGCCACGACGCGGTGAGACCTCAGCTTGGGAAGTTCGGGTTCTTTGGGGGCGGTCGCTGCGCTCACCTGCGGCGGAGTCACGTTGGGAGTCCTGGTCGCACCGCGGTAGCTTCCCGCTGTTCCCCGTGGTTCCCCGCAGGATCTGGCACGCAAAAGGCACGGCCCCTTCGTCCCTTGGCGGCGTCCCGGAGTGTCGGTACCTCAGCCGACGACAGCCCGCCACGACGTCGGGCCAGCCAACCGACCAGGCGCGCGTGTGCCTCGCGGTACCCCCACCGGCCTCAGCCACGCTGCCATGCCGTCGACCAGAGCAAGCTGCGCCGACGGAAGCGTGGTGGGTGAGACCTTGGGTGAGGACCTCTTCGTCCCGAAGCAACCGGGACGGGGGCGCTGCCTTGGGCCGCTGCGTGACTCACCTGCCTCGTTGGTCCGCAGACGTTCGCGCTCGTCCGCCTGTGTTCGTCGGCGTTGTCACGCAGTTAGACACTCACCTGCCGCGACTCCCGCTCACTTCTTGCGGCGCTTGCTCGCACTCTTCTTGGCTCGGCTTGGTCGCGCTTCGTCAAGTCACCTTGGTGGGGGTAGTAGCGCGACGTGCCCCTGGCCGGCGATGAGACTTGGGACGCCCGTCTCCTGACTCTTCGTCAGGGTTCGCCTCAGGCGCGAGCACTGCTCTGGCAAAGAGCACAGATCTGGCCGACGCAGGGTTCGACTACTTTCTGTCCTACCTGGCGCAGTCGACTGTAACCTTGAAGGAGGGCATGAGGCGATGACTGCAACGACGGAGGCGATGATGCTGCGAACGTCAAACTGGCGCGATTGGTATCATTTCCGCCATCAGCAAGCATGTTTTGAGTCTGGTAATGCCTTCGAAGATTACGTTTCTAAAGTGCTATATCACTTCCACGACGACTACCTGAATCCGGCGCCGTCTGGCTCGCTGGGGGACGGCGGGTGCGATGGATTGGCCGAGTCCGGCACAATCTTTTACGCCTGTTATGGACAGAGGCCAGGTCGTGATGCTGAGCGAGAGCTAGCAAGAAAGATCAACTCGGATTTCAGTCGTGGATTGGCTGAATGGGACACCTTTCATACGTGGAAGTTTGTGACGAACGCGCCAGTTGGGCCCGTGGCATTGAGGTCCATCACTCAATTGCAGCAAGCGCACGGCCCGTCCTCCACCCGACCGCTTACAATCCGAGTTGTAACACCAAATAGACTCTGGACGGAAGTGGTGGGAACCCTAAGCGATACAGTTCTCGACTCACTCTTCCCGGGCGCGCCTGGAATCGAAAATATTGAGCTTTCAGATCTGCTGCCCCTGCTTGATACCCTCGGCACCCATGATTCGGCTGCCGAAGTCGGTGGAAGCGTGTTGCCCGTTCCAGCTACCAAAATGGAATTCAACACCCTTCCTGAGGCGAGCCGTCTTGAGTTTAATGCCGGGCGACTTCTGGCTCCACGCATCGATCGCTGGTATGCCGAGTCCTCTGACCCAGATCTCTACGATGCACAGGGAGAGCGGTTTCGAACCCTCTATAAAGAAGCTAGATCGATTACTGCCGATCCTGCAGAGATTCTTGAGCGGCTCTACGTATCGGTGGCTGGTGGCAACTTCCGGATGGATGGGAAGCGCGCCAATGCGGCTTTCGCTGTAGTTTCGTACTTCTTTGATTCGTGTCATATTTTTGAAATGCCGCCGGTTCCAAGATCAACATCCGGGGAGGGAGTTGCCTGATGCTTTTGCCCACTAAGGGAGTTTCGCCGGAACGCGCCCTGATGACAATCGGATCGGAGATCCTAGAGGAATTGCGTGACCCAATGTCGGTGTCGGGATTGTGGGAGCGATACAATACTCGACAAGACGCGACAAGCAGGCTTCATCGGGTTACATTCGACTGGTTTTCGCTTGCGCTGGCAACCCTCTACGCAATGAGGGTTGTGGACGTGTCGGATGGTGGCTATATCAGGACTTCCCATGTTTCTCAGTAGGCTCACTTCATCCGATGCCAGATTTAAAACCCTAAGCTTTCATGAAGGGTTGAATATCCTTGTAGCTGATCGCACAGAGGCGTCGGCGCAGGGTGATAGTAGGAACAGCATTGGCAAGACAAGTTTCGTCAAGATCTTGCGGTACGTCCTTGGCGGCGATTTGCCTCCAGATTTCAAGGCCCCTGAGCTTTCAGATCATAAATTCATTGCGTCTCTTTCACTCCCAGCGGTAAGCGGTGATGTTAATGAGACGGTGACTGTCACGCGTTCCGTCTCACCTACGACAAGAGTCGACGTGTCCGGCTGGTCGGCTTCTGAGGGGGCGCGAGACCTCCACGTTGACGTGTGGCGCAGTATGCTGAGTCGGAATGTGTTTCGAATCCCTCCAAACGTGAACCGGCCGACCGCCGGCCAAATTTGGGGGCAGCTAATCCGAACTTACTTCGGCAACCCCATCAAGGGTCATCAGTCTGAGGCTGACTGGGAGTCCGGGGTCAAGCTCGGGTTCATGCTGGGGTTGGCACCGGAAATCTTGGGTAAAGCTGGTGACCTGGATCGCCTTACGAAGCAGGGTAAGGCGATCCGTAAAGCAGTAAGAGACGGGGCTATCGCACACCTTTCTCTCGATGAATCAGCGCTTCGCGCTCAGCTTGCGACAGCCCGTCGCCAGAGAGACCGCATGCAGGAAAGCATGCGTTCTTTCAGGGTTGATGAGCAGTACGCCAGTCATCAACAAGAGGCCGACGGTCTTAGTGGTTCGATTCAGAGGCTCAACGATGAAGCCTTGGCTTTGCAGCGCCGATCACGTGAACTTGATGAAGCGTTGCGCGATGAAGTGGTGGCTTCTGAGAGCAATGAGCTAACTGCGAAGCTCGCGCGTGTTTATGCCGAGATTGGGCTCGTACTCCCAGACGTTGTCAGTAGGCGCTACGACGAGGTAGCTGTCTTTCACGAGTCCGTTGTTCGTAATAGGCGCTCATTCTTGGAGCAAGAGCTCAACGCGGTTACGTCCCGCCTCGATGCCATTGATATAGAGCGTCGAGCGCTAGACCGCGCGCGGTCCCAAGTTATGCAGATTCTCGAAGAGACTGTCGCGCTCGACACCTTTATGAGCATGCAACGTGATCTCGCCAAACAAGAGGCAAACATCGCGGACTTGGAACGACGTCTTGAAGATGCGAATTCGATCAGCACAATTAATGACACAGTCAAGCTTCGGACTGCAGAACTAATTGCCTCTGTTCGAACTGAAATGAACGAACGGGATGAGAAGATCGATGAGTCCGTTTTACTGTTCAGTGAGCTCGGTGCGGAAATCTACACCGACCGCGAGGCCTCTCTCTTGGTGTCTTTGACACCTAAGGGAATCCTCAGTGTGGAGCCGAGGATCTCAGGCGACGCTAGTACCGGCGTCCGGAGTGTTGAGACTTTCATGCTCGACGTCGTGTGCGAGATTGCGGCCATTAAGGCTCGAAGGGCCCCGCGGGTGCTCGTTCATGACAGCCATCTCTTCGATGCCATCGATGGGCGACAGGTTGCCTCTTGCCTTAATATCGGCGCGAGGCTCGCGGAAGAACACGGTTTCCAATACATTGTGACGCTCAACTCTGACTTTATTGCGAGCGTAGAAGCGCAAAGTGATGGTGCCTTTGACGCCGCCCCTTACGCCCTGGACACTAGACTGACGGATGAAAATGATGAGGGAGGCCTCTTCGGATTCCGATTCGACTAGTCCACGGAAGCAAACGGCCAAGGGCTCAAATCTCACCTTCCCCCCGGCTCTCACTTGCTCCCATCCCGTCCGTGACCCACACACCGTGGAGCGGGCGTGGTTCATGGCGTCCAGGTGGAGCGCGCCACTGTACGAACGACCTGGACGCCATGGGCCGCGTCTGCTCGGCTCTGCCTGGGCCGATGGCGGACGGGATGGGAACTCCCCGCGCACGCTCCTACGGACCCGCAGCGCCCGACGGCGCCCCCTCTCATCCCGGTGCCGGCCGATCCTCGCCGGAGGCATTGCTTCGGCCCTCCCTGGCCTGCCCAAGGTGCTCGCCTTACCGTTCTCGGCTCGTTCATCGGCGCGCGGCACGACCCCCGGCCGGGCTGGAGCGGGGCGGAGACAGGAGCGCAGGCCCGGCCGGGGGCCGGGGCGCGCGCGGTGAGCGGAGCGAGCCGCCTTGAAGGCTTAGAGAAAGTTGTTACTCACTCTGGTCGCTGTCGCTGTCGCGGGCCTTGGTGCGGTTGTGGGCGACGCGTTGGCGGTGGCGTTCGATCTCGTAGGCGACGGTCTCTGCTGCCTGGACGACGAGATGCAGTCGGCTGAGGACGTCTTTGCGGGCTTTGTCGATGAGGTCGCGGTGTGTGGGTGTCATAGGGGCGCTGGTGCCTGCGGGCGCCCAGTTGTTGAGGCTGCTGTGGCGGTGGACGACGTCTTGGCAGGCGCGGATGACGTTGTTCATGGCGGTGGTGATCTCGTACCGGTACAGGATCTCGTTCTCGTCGGCCGGTTCGGTGGGCTGGATCATGGGCGGTGTCCCTGGGGGTGTGCGGGGCTGACGGTGAGGAGGTAGCGGGTGGTGTCGTCGAACGCGGTGAACGTGTAGCTGCCTCCCTGGGCGAGGATGGCCAACGCGTGCTCGTGCTCTGCGTGGTCGTGGAGCCACTGCCGGACGGGCCCGGCCTCCCATGGGTCGAGCTGGTCAGCGATGTGTGCCGCGCGGTGGCGTAACCAGCGCAGTGCGAGACGGGGCGTGGTGGCCCGTCGTGTGCCGAGGGGGATGGTGCGGTGCTCCGCTGGGAGGTAGGCCAGGGCTTCGGCCCAGCAGCTCGGCGCAATCCGCAGAGGCGGGGCGGTCAGCATGCGGTGGCCTTGTCGTCCATCTGCTGCGGGTGGCGCTCTGCGAGGTGGGCGGTGACGGTGTGGCCGTGAGCGTGGCGGGTGACGGCCAGCTCAGTGGTCAGCATCGCGACGATGGCCAGTCCGCGGCCGTGGGTGTCGTCGGGTGCCGGCTGGGTTGGTGAGGTGGGGGCCGCTGGCGCTGTCTCCTCGGTTGGAGACATTGGGGCTGCGCTGGGTCGATGTGGACCTGGACCACGAGTACCTGAAGCTGCGCCGGAACCGGCTGCGCCCGAAGTACGAGCACGGGTGCAAGGAGGTAGATCCCTGCGGCAGGAAGGCCGGGTACTGCCCGGACCGCAAGCAGGCGCGGCGCGAAACGAAGAACACCAAGTCGCGCGCCGGCCGTCGCGCGGTGCCCCTGCCGGGCCCCCTGGTCGTAATGCTGCGCAAGCACAAGGAGGTCCAGGCGCGGGAGCGCAAGACCGCCGGCAACCTGTGGACCGAGTCCGACTACGTGTTCACGAAGCCGCTCGGCGGGCCGCTCAGCCCGAACACGGACTACCACGACTGGAAGAAGTTGCTGGAGGACGCTGCGGTACGTGACGCGCGGCTGCATGACGCCCGTCACACCGCTGCCACCGTCCTCATGCTGCTCGGCATCCCAGACCGCGTGATCGACCAGATCATGGGCTGGGAGGCAGGTACCTCCTCACGGATGCGCGCCCGGTACCTGCACGTGCCCGATGCCATGCTGAAGGAGGTGGCGCAGAAGATCGCAGACGCCATCTGGGGGCCCGCACCGAACGCCCCTATGGACAAAGACCAGAACAACGAGCGCTGAGACAACGTCGGAGGCCCCCGCTGCGGACAGCGGGGGCCTTCGACATTGTGCCCGGTGAGAGCACGGCGGAGGATACGAGATTCGAACTCGTGAGGGGTTGCCCCCAACACGCTTTCCAAGCGTGCGCCCTAGGCCACTAGGCGAATCCTCCGCCGCAAACAATACAAGACGTGGAGCAGTGCTCGCGAACACGGTCCCGGGCATGATCGTCAACCGATCCGGGTGAGGTGTCCCGGGTGGGAGGGTGGCTCGATCCACGGTCCGGTGTCGGGTAGGGTGGGCGCAGCCCCTCACGTGGCGCTATCTGACTGAACTCCCCCAGGGCCGGAAGGCAGCAAGGGTAGGTTGGCTCTGGCGGGTGCGTGAGGGGCGTTGTCGTTCCCGGAGGCCGCCCGTGGTCCGGGGCTCCGGAGGTACGTCCGCGTGCCGGGTCGGCAAGGTCGGTCCCGGCTGTGGCGGACGCCACACGGGGGTGGGTCCGGTGAAGTCGGCGGGCTGCCGGGCGTGGTGGGGTTCTCGGGGGAGTGAGGGCGGGCCGGGGGCGTCCGGATGTCAGCCGGCTCCGCTACCGTCGTACCCGTGTCGTCCCTCGCCCTGTACCGCCGCTACCGCCCCGAGACCTTCGCCGAGGTCATCGGGCAGGAGCATGTCACCGACCCCTTGCAGCAGGCGCTGCGCAACAACCGCGTCAACCACGCCTACCTGTTCAGCGGGCCGCGTGGTTGCGGCAAGACGACGAGCGCGCGCATCCTGGCCCGCTGCCTGAACTGCGAGCAGGGCCCCACCCCCACCCCGTGCGGCACCTGCCAGTCCTGTGTGGACCTGGCGAGGAGCGGCGGCGGCTCGATCGACGTGATCGAGATCGACGCGGCCTCGCACGGTGGTGTGGACGACGCGCGTGACCTGCGGGAGAAGGCGTTCTTCGGGCCCGCCTCCAGCCGGTACAAGATCTACATCATCGACGAGGCGCACATGGTCACCCCGGCGGGCTTCAACGCCCTGCTGAAGGTGGTCGAGGAGCCCCCGGAGCACCTGAAGTTCATCTTCGCGACGACGGAGCCCGAGAAGGTCATCGGCACCATCCGCTCGCGCACCCACCACTATCCGTTCCGTCTGGTCCCGCCGGGCACGCTGCGCGACTATCTCGCCGAGGTCTGCGAGCGGGAGGCGATCCCGGTCGACGAGACGGTGCTGCCGCTGGTCGTGCGGGCCGGCGGCGGTTCGGTCCGGGACTCCATGTCCGTGATGGACCAGCTGTTGTCCGGCGCCGCGGCCGAGGGCGTCACGTACCCGATGGCGACGGCGTTGCTCGGTTACACCGACGGCGCGCTGCTCGACTCGGTGGTGGACGCGTTCGCCGCCGGGGACGGCGGGGCGGCCTTCGAGGTCGTCGACCGGGTCATCGAGGGCGGTCACGACCCGCGGCGCTTCGTCACCGACCTGTTGGAGCGGTTGCGTGACCTGGTGATTCTGGCGGCCGTCCCGGACGCCGCCGAGAAGAGCCTGATCGACGCGCCGGCCGATGTCCTGGAACGCATGCAGGCGCAGGCGTCGGTACTGGGCGCGGCCGAGCTGAGCCGCGCCGCCGACCTGGTCAACACGGGTCTGACGGAGATGCGCGGGGCGACCTCGCCGCGTCTCCAGCTGGAGCTGATCTGCGCCCGGGTGCTGCTGCCCGCGACCTACTCGGACGAACGCTCGTTGCAGGCCCGCCTGGACCGGCTGGAACGCGGCGTGCAGGCGGGCGCCCTGTCCGCCGCCCCGCCCGCGTCCGTCCAGGCTCCGCCTGCGCCCGCGCCA